>JAZSKI010000033.1:0-31881 GCA_045534775.1 Clostridia bacterium
AAGAAGACTGGTAATGTTGGGATATGCTTACAAACACAATCTGCAATAAGTTTCAGCTTGTTGGTGTAGACCTGTTTGTAACTAACACAGCAAGACTTAAGAAGGGTATCAGCCTCGGCGTAGCTAACGCTATCCTCATCAAGGTTAACCAGATTGGTACTTTAACTGAAACTCTTGAAGCTATTGAAACAGCTAACCGCGCAGGTTACACAGCTGTTACATCACATAGAAGCGGTGAAACAGAAGATGTTACAATCGCTGATATTGCGGTTGCTACAAACTCCGGTCAGATTAAGACAGGTGCTCCTTCACGTACGGACCGTGTTGCTAAGTACAATCAGCTTCTCAGAATTGAAGAAGAACTTGGTGATACAGCTTACTATCCCGGTATTGATGCTTGGTTTAACTTAAAAAATAAGTAATAAACTTAAGGAGCTGTTTAAAAAGTCGGTTTGACTTTTTAAACAGCTCCTTCGTTTTTTAATAAAAGCATTTCGGTAAAAATCTATTTAATTTCACCAAACAGATTGTCGTTATCATATCCTGTAATCACTACGTCAGATATTTCCTTCAAAGCTGCATTTTCAGCTTCGACCATCATATAATTTTCCGAATGACCCTTAACGCCATTTTCGCTTTTTTGTTCAAAAAGCACCGAAAGGGTTTTCCCTATTTGGGATTTATAGAAATTTTCTTCACAGGCAGCGGCAATTTCCTGCATCTTTGCCGCACGTAGCTTTTTAATATTTTCGGGAATTTGATTTTCCATAGCTGCCGCAACGGTTCCGGGACGCTTTGAATAAGGGAAAACGTGCATTTTTGCAAACCCGATTTTTTCGGCAAATTTGAGACTGTCTTCAAAATCCCTGTCGGTTTCCCCCGGGAAGCCTACCATAACATCCGTAGTAATTGCCGCATTTTCCCATTTTTCCTTTAATTTGTCCGTAGCTTCAGCATAATCAGCAGAGGTATAACGGCGTTTCATAGCTTTCAGTGTGTTATCACAGCCGCTTTGGAGTGAAATGTGAAAATGAGGACAAAGCTTTGGAAGCTTATGAGAAATATCCGCAATTTTTAACATTACCTCCGTAAGCTCAAGAGAGCCGAGACGTATTCTCTCAAGCCCCTCGATTTTATGAAGCTCAAGTAAAACATCACTTAAATCTATATTTTTTAAATCTCTGCCGTAAGAGGTAAGATGAATACCCGTTAAAACAATCTCCTTATATCCTGCCATAGTAAAGGCCTCAGCTTCAGTTAAAATATCCTTGATGCTGCGACTGCGGACGTGACCTCTGGCATAGGGAATGATGCAGTATGAGCAGTAGTTGTCACAACCGTCTTCAATCTTCATAAACGCACGGGTTTTTCCGCTGTGGGCAGTTGTTTTAAGCTCGGTATATTTTCGACATTCCATTATATTGGAAATTTTAGTAAAAGGACCTGCCTTAAAACTTCCCACCAATTCCACAATATCCTTCTTTTCATCATTTCCGATGATGATGTCAACATACCCCAGCTTTTCGATTTCCTTGGGATTTACCTGGCTGTAACAGCCGGTAACTGCTATGAGTGCATCGGGATAATTCCGTTTGACGCGACTCATAATATTCCTTGATTTTCGCTCTGCAACAGCCGTAACACTACAGGTATTTATGATGTAAATATCAGCTTTTTCGCTAAAATCAACTTTGCTGTAGCCTGCTTCAATGAATTTTTCTGTCATAACCTCGGTTTCATATTGATTAACCTTGCAACCTAAAGTATAAAAGGCAACTTTTTGCATAAATTTAATAACATTCCTTCCATTTTTCACATTTCTTCCAATAAATTCATTATTTTTTTAAACATAATTAACATTGACTTGTGCATATTGAATGGTATATAATAGTTATTGGGAAATATTCCAAATAAATTATATGGCTATGCCAGGGAGGTTTTTTCAATGAAAACATGCGAAATTATGCTTACATCAATCAATGATGTAAAAAACTTTGTAAATATCGTTAATAATTACGATTTTGATGTGGATCTCGTATCAGGCAGATATGTTGTAGATGCTAAATCTATTATGGGTATATTCAGTCTTGATTTAAGCAAACCCATTAAGGTTGAAGTTCCTACCGATGACTGCGATGCATTCCTCGATGAACTTAAACCCTTTATAAAATAACAGCATTTTAAAGCTCCCGTACAGGGAGCTTTTTCATTGATTAAAGGTCTCAATCAACTCTTCCGTTTCGGCTTCGTCCTGTATATAATAGGACAGACCGTACACACGTTTTGCACCACCCGGTAATTGATGCGTCTGAATAGAATCTCCATCCATTTTTAATGCCACAAGAGCTACGGACAGCCACTCGCTTTCGGGTAAATCAGTATCAATATCCTTTTTGAGCGTTCTTAGAATATCGGGAATTCTGAATATAATAGCGGGATTAAGCTTCTGCCTTGCAAGCTCCTTCATAAAGCTCTGCTGAACCTTAATTCTATCCTCGTCGCCCATAGGATAGTGGCGAAAACGCACGAGCTGTTCAGCCTTATCACCGTCAAGATGCTGCATACCTGCTTTTAAATCTATTTTTAAATCCTGTACGGGGTCGCTGTATTTCATATCCTGCGGCACATCATAATCCACACCGCCTAAAGCATCAATGGTGTTGCGGAAGGTAGCAAAAGAAAATTTAACATAATTATCAATTTCAATACCAAGCAGATTTTCAACGGATTTAACCGACTGCTCAGGACCGCCTACAGCGTGGGCGGCATTTATTTTATAGGTTAATTTATTTATTTTAACCATAGTGTCGCGAGGTACGGAAAGAAGATTAACCGTGCCGTTTTTGCCGTTTATAAACGCCACCATCATAACATCAGACCGCAGTCCCTCATTGTCCATACCCATAACCAATATATTTTTTGATTCGCAGGGTAAAACCCTTGTCAGAAGCTTCGGAGGCGCTCCTGTAATTACCCAGGAGCCTGCTACATAAACTCCCGTACCTATAAAAACAACAAGTAATATAATAAAAAATTTCCTTAGTAATTTCATAATATTTTCTGCCCTTCTTAACCGAAATCATTTTATATGAATATATTTTATCATATTTCGATAAATTTTGCAATACAAATATAAAAAATTTTTTAAACTCTTGAAATAAATCGTTAAATAGTGTATAATGTAGATATAAATATTTTAAGTTTGACAGAAAGGATGATTGGTTATGTTGAAGGAAATCATAAAAATTGAAGGTATGCATTGCCCTTCCTGCAGTGCTTTGGTTGAAAGTGATGTTACAGATATAAAGGGTGTCATTTCTGCCTGCGTATCTCTTGATGATGGTACGCTTGATGTGGAATTTGAAGAAACGGAGGTAAGCATTGCCGATATAAAAAAGGTTATTGGTGATTGTGGATTTAAAGCTCTATGATAAAAAATAAGTATAAAATTGAAGGTATGCACTGTGCCGCCTGTTCAACACTTCTTGAAAAAAAGCTTAACAAGCTGGAAAATGTAACAGCTTCGGTAAATTTAGCGACCGAAACCGCAACGGTTGAATATGATGAAACAAAGGTAAGCTTTGAAGCTATTAATGCAACCGTAGAAAAATGCGGTTTTAAAATTGCGACTAAGAAACAAAGTCTGCCCTATGAGAAAATCTTAAAATATAAGCTTATCGCGGCACTTATATTTGCCGTTCCGCTGTTTTATCTTTCAATGGGTGGTATGATAGGGCTTCCTGTGCCGCCATATTCTCATTTAACAGGTGCTTTTGTTCAGATGGGACTTTGTATACCCATAATGCTGACAGGCTATAAATTCTATACTACAGGCTATTCGCGACTGTTTAGAATTTCGCCCAATATGGATTCTCTGATAGCTGTAGGTACAACGGCCGCCTTTTTATACAGTCTCTATTCAATTTACCGCATTATAGGCGGAGATGAAGGGGGAGCACACAACCTTTATTTTGAAAGTGTAGGTATAATCATAACCCTGGTTCTGCTGGGTAAAACTCTGGAAGCGGGCTCTAAGGATAAGGCAGGTGCCGCCATAAAGAAGCTGATGAACTTAGCTCCGCAGACCTCTTTTGTAATAAGAGAAGGAATTGAGACAGAAATCTCCACCTCCGAGGTTTTGGTGGGAGATATAGTTTCCGTAAGACCCGGCGGCAGAATTCCCGTAGACGGCATCATTACCGAAGGTATAACATCAGTAGATGAAAGTATGCTGACAGGGGAGAGTATTCCCGTTTCAAAGCAGGCAGGAGACAGGGTTACGGGTGCTACCGTAAACAAAAACGGATATATCAGGTTCAAAGCCGAAAAAGTCGGCAAAGATACCACCTTGGCTCATATTATAAAATTAGTTGAAGAAGCAGGTGGGTCAAAAGCCCCCATAGCAAAGCTTGCCGATAAGGTAGCAGGAATATTTGTTCCCGTTGTTATGGCAATAGCTATTGCTGTCGCAGTTTTATGGTTTATATTCGAAAAAAACTTCTTTTTTTCCGTCAATGTATTCGTATCTGTACTGGTTATAGCCTGCCCCTGTGCATTGGGACTTGCGACACCTATGGCAATTATGGTGGGAACAGGCAAAGGTGCATCGATGGGCATTTTATTTAAGAATGCCGAGGCTCTTGAGGTTGCTCATAAGGCTCAGATTATAGTCTTTGACAAAACAGGTACGATAACTGAAGGAAAACCGAGGCTGACTAAAATTATATCCGATAATACTGATGAAAATCTGATGCTTAAAATGGCAGCGGCGGCGGAGCAATATTCCCAGCATCCTCTGGGAGAGGCTGTTATTTCCGAAGCCGTAAACAGAAACATCGAAATCCCTTCCGCAAGTAGTTTTAGTGCTTATGACGGGCTGGGAATAGAGGCTGATGTATCGGGTAAAACAGTCAAGGTAGGTAACGAAAAATTTGTTTTTGGTGATGAAAAGGGGAGAGAAGCCGAGGTTGCAGCAACGGGTGCTACACCCATCTTTATATCGGTTGATAATAAGGATTTTGCGGTTTTCGCCATTGAAGATGCAATAAAGAATGACAGCCGTCAGGCGATAGAGCTACTTCATTCAATGAACATAGAAACCGCGATGATTACGGGCGATAACGAAACAACGGCACGTATTATTGCGGAAAAGGTAGGGATAAAAACTGTATATTCAAGGGTTATGCCCGAAGAAAAATCCAATTATATAAAAGCTTTTAAGAAAGATGGTAAATTAACTCTGATGGTGGGTGACGGCATAAATGATGCTCCCGCCCTGGCTCTTGCCGATATTGGTGTAGCCATAGGTAGTGGTACGGATATTGCGATAGACTCGGCTAATGTGGTGCTGGTAAAAAACACTCTTATGGACTGTGTAAATGCTATTCGTCTCAGCAAAGCCGTTATGAGAAACATAAAACAAAATCTTTTCTGGGCGTTTTGCTATAATTCCCTCGGAATACCCATTGCCGCAGGTATTTTGCATCTCTTCGGTGGACCGCTTCTTAATCCCATGATAGGTGCCGCCGCCATGAGTCTTTCCTCTGTATCGGTTGTATGTAACGCCTTAAGGCTGAATAGGTTTAAATAAACAAATGAAAGCACGCTTAATGCGTGCTTTTGCTTAGTATGACAGGCTGCAGCTGTCGCCCCTCCAATGCCGCCTCCAAAGCTGGTGCTATTTGCGAAAAATCTGCTACCATGGAATTATTTTTATTTATCGGGTCATCCTGGCCGTAGGGGACGAAATACATATTTTTTACATTAAGTAACTGACCGATATTTCTGGCACTTGCGCCTAAAGCATCGTTAGTGGATACGGCAATAAGCACAGGTCTGCCGTTTCTGATATGTGCCTTTGTCGCCATAGTGACAGAGGTATCGGTTATTCCGTTTGCGATTTTTGAAATTGTGTTACCCGTACACGGTGCCACAACCAACGCATCAAAGAGTTTTTTCGGACCAATGGGTTCTGCCTCTTTTATTGTATGAATAATCCCTCTGCCGCAAAGCTCCTGAACCTTATTTTTAAAATAGTCGGCACTGCCGAATCTTGTGTCGGTATTGTACACCATTTCGCTCATTATGGGAAACACATTAATTCCGTGATTAACTAAGCTTTCTATCTGAACCAGGATTTTTTCCAAGGTGCAAAAAGAACCCGTCATGGCAAATCCCACACTGAGAGCTTCTAAATTCAAGTTAACTCCTCCTTTATTATATTTGTTATAGTATTTTTAATGATTTTTCCTGCTGAAACCGGAGCAACCTTACCGGGAAGGGAAAGAGCCCATATTACATTAACACCCAAAGCCCTTGCTGCCTCAAAATCCACACCGCCGGGCTTTGAGGCAAGGTCTATAATCAGGACGTTTTCATTAACCTTCAGCAAGCTTTTTTTATCAAAAATCCGATAGGGGATTGTGTTGAAAATTATATCAAAAGCCTTTAAGCTTTCGGATAAATCAGCGGTATTTACCGCCCTATGACCGCAGGCGGAAATCCAAGCTAAATCAGATGGTTTTCTGGCACTGCAGGTCACCTTTGCACCGAGTCCCCGAAGGAAGTCTGCGAGGATTTTCCCGATTCTGCCGTAACCTGCCACAAGGCAGTTACTGCCGTTTACGGTTATGGGAAGCTCGCTCATAGCAATAGCTATTGCACCTTCTGCTGTGGGAATGGCATTTTCTACCGCAAGCTCCTCACGCTGAAAATAGTCGTAAAACTTTATGTTTCTTTTCCGCAGTTTTTCAGTTAAATTACTGCACATTTTACCGCCGATTACATGACAGTCGCTGTTTAGCTGTTCAACTAATTCATCTGAAGCTATATTTCGCTCCTTACAGCTTATATACCCTGAATCCGTACAGGCAGGCAGACCAAGCACGACAATATCGGCATTTTTACATACGGTATTTAAGCTGTCGGAAAGCATCAGGCCTTCGGGGACACTTTTTTCATCAAATCCGTAAAGGAAT
The DNA here is from genome assembly GCA_045534775.1 of Clostridia bacterium. Classification (GTDB taxonomy): domain Bacteria; phylum Bacillota; class Clostridia; order RUG12999; family RUG12999; genus JAZOTK01. The sequence continues at coordinate 6,978 of JAZSKI010000033.1, forward strand.
ACGTCATATCCGTCATCTTTAAGTAGCCTTGCAACTGTGATTTGCCTAATATCACCACCGATAACTGCAATTTTTATGTTCATAAAATCTCCATTCCGCCGCCATACGTCGGCACAAATAGTAATCAGAGTTCTCTTATCCGTATGGCAAGGAATGATAAGAGATTTTACGCCATGTGCGTATCTTCGCGAATGCGAAGAAAACTTCGCACGGGCAATTAAATCTGCCGGAGGCATAAAGTGAAAGCTCCTTTCACGTTAACCCCCTCTGCACTGCAGGGCAGAAATATTTTATAATTACTCCTTCCTTATATTTTATGATATAATCAAACAATGAGTTACTTTTCAATGATAATTTAACATAAAAAAACAGCGTAATTGCTACGCTGTTTTTTAAAGCAGATTATTTCAGAAAGAAGAAATCATCCCGTCTATCATTGAACCAATGGAACGGAAGGTGTCACTTTTTTTACAGCCGTGACGTTTTTTATCAATCATCATTCCTGTAACTGCACCTACTGTGGCACCTGCGATAAGACCGATACCGAGTGTTTTTGCTTTCATTTTTTGTACCTCCTGTAAAAAAAATTTAGGTTACTTTTAATATTATTTCAAATTTTCTATTGACTATACGACGATTTTATATTAAAATATATATTATAGGTATTTAAAATTCGGCATACAGCCCATATATGCCGAAAAGTATTTTAAAAATTTTTTATGGGCGGAAAGGCTTTGTGAGTTAATATGACTAAAATTATACCATTTAAAGGACTCAGGTACAATACCGATATTGTTGGGGATTTAACGGCAGTTACAACTCCTCCTTATGATATTATTTCTCCTGCACAGCAAAAAGGATATTATGATGCGCATCCCTTTAATGTAATCCGTTTGGAGCTTGGAATGGAAAAGGCTGATGATAGCGAAAACTGTAATAAATATACTAGAAGCGGAGAATTTTTGAACGAATGGATGGAATCAGGCGTTTTAAAACAGGACGATGAGCCTTCTATGTACATCTACGGTCAGGATTTCAAGCTTAAAGACGGCAGAGAGCTGTCCTACAAGGGAATTATGTGTCTTGTAAAATTGGAAGAATTTGAAAAGGGGATAATACTTCCTCACGAGGAAACCCTTTCAAAAGCAAAAACTGACAGATATAATCTTATGTCGGCAACAGGTGCTAACTTCAGCTCGGTTTATTCTCTTTATCTTGACGAGGAAAGAATCGTATCAAAGATTCTTGACAGCTGTTCCTGCGATGCCCCCGAAAACATGTTTACATCAAGCGATGGCGTTGTTCAGAAGCTCTGGAAAATTTCTGACGGAGATACTATCGCCAAGCTTCAGAAGGCATTTGAAGATAAACAGCTTTTCATTGCTGACGGTCATCACAGATATGAAACGGCACTTAATTTTAGAAACGCTATGAGAGAAAAAAATCCCGATTATACAGGCGATGAATTATTTAACTATATCATGATGTTCATTGTAGATATGGACGAAAAAGGTCTTGTTGTGTTCCCGACGCACAGATTGGTAAAGAATATAGATAACTACGACGAAGATTTTGTAGTACGCAGATTAGACAAGGATTTTGAGGTTGAAAAAATTACCGTAACAGAAAGTGCGGCAACCGAAATTGAGAAAAAGCTTGCCGAAGATATAAGCAATAAGGTTTTTGCTATGTATACGGGTAAAGATTATTTCTATAAAATCAAGCTCCGCAATATAGAGCTTGCAAAACAGGAAAACCCTGAAAAATCTGCCGCATATCAGGGCCTTGATGTAACCATACTCCACAGTCTTATCTTAAACAAGATTTTCGGAATTGATATGGAAAATATGAAAAATCAGGTAAATCTGGTCTATACAAGAGACCCCGAAGAAGCTGAAAATGCGGTGAAATCAAATGAGTTCCAATGTGCATTTTTCCTTAACCCCACCAAAATACACGAAATCAAAGAAGTGTCTTTGGCAAATGAAAAAATGCCGCAGAAATCTACATATTTCTATCCAAAGCTCATTACAGGACTTATTATGAACAAATTTCAGTAAAAGAGGTGAGGTCTGATGCCGTTTTCCTTTTTTCAACCTATAACAGAATTTATAAATATTGGTTGGATGGATATTATTGATATTTTAATAGTAGCATATATTATTTATAAGGGCTTCTCTCTTGTAAAAGAAACACGTGCACAGCAACTTTTAAAGGGTATTATCATACTTTTGGTTGCCACACAGATAAGCGGATTTTTACGGCTTGATACAATTAACTTTATTTTGAGAACAGCTATGGAATTCGGTATGCTGGCACTTATTATAGTGTTCCAACCGGAGCTGAGACGTGCCCTCGAAAAGGTTGGACGAAGCAACATAAGCACCATTTTTAGGGCCGATGATAAATTTGCCGCATATAATGTTATCGAAACTGTTGATAAGCTGACGGAAGCAGTCAGAGAACTGTCTCTTTCCAAAACCGGTGCGCTTATCGTAATAGAACGCGAGACAAAGCTGGGAGAAATAATTAATACAGGAACGTTTCTGGATGCTAAAATATCTGTTCCCTTGCTGGGCAACATATTTTTCAAAAATTCGCCCCTACACGACGGAGCTATTATTATGCGTGAGGATAGAATTGTTGCCGCAAGCTGTTATCTTCCTTTGACGGATGATGTTACCTTAAGTAACGAGCTGGGTACAAGACACCGCGCCGGTATCGGTATTTCTGAAACAGCGGATTGTGCGGTAGTAATTGTCTCCGAGGAGACGGGTAAGATTTCGTTGGCATTAGACGGAAATCTAACGAGAAATCTCACTCCCGACAGCTTGAATAAATGGCTCATAAAGCTTCTTTCACCCGTAAGAGGTGATGGACACAGCGGCAAAAATATTCTCGGAAAGGTGAAAAATAAATGGAAAAGAAATGGTTAGAAAATAAAACATTTATGCGTATTATTTCCTTTATAGCCGCTATTGCCTTATGGGTGTACGTAGTATCAACTCAGGACCCTCCCAGAACAAGCAGAGTGAATGATATTGCAATCAAAAGCGGGCTAAACCAATATCAGCTTAACGACGGGTTGATTATTGTATCCAAATCTGCCGATAGTGTTTCTTTTAAGGCTACAGGTAACCGTTCAAGGGTGACGGGTATGGAAGGCAGTTATTCGGCAGGTGTAAATCTTGATGATATTACTCAACCGGGTTACTACAGTAAAGAGGTTAATATTACAAAACCCGATGGCGTTTATGTAGATGATATTGAGCCTTTTACTATAGATGTTTATGTTGATAAAAATGTTTCCCATACTGTACCCATAAATATTCTGACTTCAGGAACTATGCCTGACGGATATATTATAAAAAAGATGTCCAGCACAATACAAGAGGCAACTATTATGCTGCCGTCACTTATGGTGGAACAGATTTCATATATCGGTGCTACAGTTGATTTAGGACAAATAAACGGGTCTGATACAATAAACTGTACACCTGTGATTTATGATAAAAATAATAAACCCATTGATACAACGGGGATAATTGCAGATGTTAAAAATGTTGCCGTTGAAATAACGGTTGATAAAACCAAAACAGTCAATATTATGCCTGTTATTTCAGGGATTGACAATTCTCTGGTGCAATATAGTCCCAAAACTATAGAAATCCACGGAGATGCATCAGTTATTGATGAAATCGAAGCAATATATACCCAGGCGTTCCACTTTGATACGGAACCTCTTGAGAATATGGAATATACTACCAAATTAATTTTGCCTCCGGGTGTTGATATTAAAGATGGGGCAGATGATTTCATTAAAATTAAACGTAAATAGGAGATAAATTATGCAAAAAATCAAAATTTTCACAGATAGTCCCGCTGACGTACAGCTTAAGGATGTAGAAAAATATAATATAGGTTTTTTCCCTGTTAAAATTCAGTTCGGTGATGAAACCTACAGAGATTATATTGATATTTCCTGCGACGAGTTCTATAAAAAGCTCGTTAAATCAGATGAGATTCCCACAACCTCGCAGGTTACTATACCTGAATTTCAGGAAGGCTTTACAGAAGCTGTAAAAGAAGGTTATGAGACTATAATCTGTTTTACCATTGAAAAGGCGGCCAGCGGAACATATCAGAATGCGGTATTGGCGAAAAATATGGTCAAGGAAGAATTCCCCGATGCGGATATTGAGATTATTCCCGGCAGACTTTCTTATATTTACGGTGATGTGGTAGTTACTGCGGCGGAAATGGCGATGAACGGAAAATCAAAAAAAGAAATTTTGGATTATGTTAATGGTGCTATAGATAATAGATATGCGATTTTTGTTGCAAGCACTCTGAAATATTTAAAAAAAGGCGGCAGAATTAATCCTACTGTTGCAACTATCGGTGAGGTTCTTAATATTAAACCGTTACTAACCATCAAAAACGGTTTGGTAGATGCCGCAGAAAAGGTCAGAGGCGAAAAGAAGGTAATACCAAAAATGATGGAGCATCTTGAGAAAAACGGTATTGCCGATGCTTCTAAGGTATATATCTTTAACGGTGCGGCAAGCGATGCTAATATTACCGCTTTAAGAGCAGCTTTGGAAGAAAAATTTGGCTTAACCGACGTACCGACAGCCCTTGTGGGACCTGTAATAGGCACTCATATCGGGCCGGGCCTCTTTGGCGTTTTAGTGGTGAAATAAGATGTTATCAGATAATAAGTGGGAAGATATTTTAAAGGATGAGTTTGAAAAAGACTATTATAAGGCTCTTATGTCATTTCTTGAAGGCGAAAGAGAAAAATATACTGTTTTTCCCCCTGAAAGTGAAGTTTTCAGCGCTTTGAGCTATACAGATTATGATGATGTAAAGGTTGTTATAATGGGACAGGACCCTTACCACGAAACAGGACAGGCTCACGGCCTTTCGTTTTCGGTTAAACCCGGAACAAAGATACCTCCATCGCTTCTTAATATGTATAAGGAGCTGCAGGACGATTTGGGGTGTTACATCCCGAATAACGGATATTTGGTTAAATGGGCAAAGCAAGGCGTGCTAATGCTGAATGCTGTTTTGACCGTTCGGGAGGGTAATGCCAATTCCCACAGAAATAAAGGCTGGGAAAGCTTTACGGGAGCGGTTATTGAAAAATTAAACCGGCGTGAGAAACCCGTTATTTTTCTGCTGTGGGGTGCTAATGCAAAAGAAAAGCTCTCTTTGATAACAAATAATAATCACTATGTGCTTAGTGCTGCACATCCAAGTCCTCTTTCTGCATCACGCGGATTTATGGGTTGCAGACATTTTTCTAAGGTAAACAAAATTTTGCAGTCAATGGGCGAAAAGCCCGTTGACTGGCAGATAGATAATATTTAATTAATTGCTTTTTAGGAGGGATTAAGGTGACAGTTAAAGAGGTATGCGATATTCTTGAAGCTACCGTAATTTGCGGCGAGAATTTTATGGACAGAGAGGTACATACTGCTTGCGGAAGTGATATGATGAGCGACGTTTTGGCTTTTGTAAAGGAACAGGGGCTTTTGCTGACAGGACTTGTCAATCCCCAGGTAATTCGTACTGCTGAAATGATGGATATTCATGTAATCGCTTTTGTCAGAGGCAAAAAACCCGATGAGGATATGATAAATCTGGCAGTATCAAAACATATGATTTTATTATGTACGGATTATCCCATGTATTCTGCCTGCGGATTACTTTATATAAACGGACTTAAAGGTGGAGGGAACTGAAGTGAAATATCATTATATTGTAAAGGATGATGATTTTGCTGTTGCCGGAGAGGTGTCCAGCACAGTGAAAAAAACACTTAAAACCCTCGGCATTGACCCCGAAATTATCCGAAAGGTTGCCATAGCTATGTATGAAGGCGAAATTAATATGGTAATTCATGCAAATGGCGGGGTTATAGATGTAGAGATAAGCCCTGAACAAATCAGGTTTATTCTTGACGATAACGGCCCCGGTATTGCGGATATTGACCTGGCAATGCAGGAAGGCTATTCCACAGCCACGGAGGATATACGTACTTTGGGATTTGGTGCAGGTATGGGTCTGCCCAATATGAAAAAGTATTCTGATGAGTTTTATATCACCAGCAAGGTGGGCGAGGGAACAAGAGTTGAAATGGTTGTTTATATGAATGTATAATAATACATAAGAACGGAGGGAGCCTGATGGAGGAATATTTACATTCAGTTACTTTAAATAAATCTTCCTGTAAGGGATGTACTACTTGCATAAAATCGTGTCCGACCGGTGCAATTCGTGTGCGCAGAGGTAAGGCGAAGATTATAAAAGAACGGTGTATAGATTGCGGCGAATGTATCAGAGTTTGTCCGTACCATGCTAAAAAGGCTATTACCGACAGTCTTGAGCTACTCGATAATTTTAAATATAAAATTGCACTGCCTGCACCTTCTTTATATGGACAGTTTGACAAAGACTATTCTATAGATACAATCCTTACAGGGTTAATAGAGATAGGCTTTGATGATGTTTGTGAGGTAGCAGGAGCCGCTGAAACCGTATCTGAAGCTTCGAGGTTTTTATTTACAACCGGCGAGCTTGAAAAGCCTGCTATTTCTTCAGCATGTCCTGTAATCATCAGGCTTATCGGTGCAAAATATCCCAATCTTTTAAACCATATAATACCCGTTAAAGCACCTGTCGACATAGCGGCACGTTTTGCGAGAGAAGAAGCCGTACGTAAAACAGGACTTGCACCTGAGGAAATAGGAATATTCTTTATTTCTCCTTGTCCTGCAAAGGCAACAACCGTAAAACTACCGATAGGAATTGAAAAAAGTGACATTGACGGCGTTCTTGCTATGAAGGATGTATGCCTTAAGGTAGCACATATAATTTCCAAAATCAACGATCCTCTGCCGTTGTCAAAAGCAGGCTATGAGGGCATTGGCTGGGCAAGAACAGGCGGAGAAGCAGAAGCTCTTTCCAACAGCGATAACTGTATTTCCGCCGACGGAATTGATAACTGTATTAAGCTTCTGGATGCCATCGAAGACGGTCGAATGGATAAAATTGAGTTTGTTGAGCTAGGTGCTTGTACAGGCGGCTGTGTAGGCGGCGTTTTAACTGTTGAAAATCCTTATATTGCCAAAAGCCGAATTCAGCGAATTATTAAAGATGCCAAATCTCACGCAAAAGGTCTCGGCGATGGTGTTGCCATAGATGACATTATCTGGGATGCTCCCGTTATAAGCCGTCCTATTATGAATCTGGATTCCAATATTTTAGAAGCTATGAAAAAGATGGAACAGATGGAAAATATATATAATTCTCTGCCGCAGATTGATTGCGGAGCTTGCGGCTCACCTTCCTGCCGGTCTCTGGCTGAGGATATAGTAAGAGGCTTTGCTGTTGAGACGGACTGTATCTTTAAATTGCGCGAAAAGGTACATAACCTGGCAGTAGAGATGATGGAGCTGGAAAGCCGTATGACAAAGCCTGCTGAAGCTAATGAGGAAAAAAATGATTAATAAAATTAAAGAAAAATGTAATCAGCTTAAAATTGAATATTTCGGAATAACCAATATAGAAAAAGGCAGTGTTTTAGTCTGCCTTTTTCCGTATTATACAGGCAAATCCGGCGGAAACCTCTCAAAATATGCCATTGTACCCGATTATCACGGAGTTTGTAAGAAATATTTTTTGGAAATTTCGGATATTTTAACCTGCGAAACCGAAATTTATGTTGATGTGTCACCCTATAACGAGGTAAAATTAGCATACAAAGCAGGTCTTGGAATAATAGGGGAGAATGGACTTTTAATAAATGAAAAATACGGGTCATATGTTTTTATCGGCTGTATGTTGTTGAAAAATGTTTTTTTAGAAGAAAATTCACCTGTAGACGGTAGCTGTAAAAAATGTGGTCTCTGCAAAAAAAACTGTCCGCTTGGTGCATTATCCGAAAAAAACATGGCTCTCTGCCTGTCGGGTATTTCACAGAAAAAAGGCGACCTTACTACACCTGAAGCCGATGCTTTGAAAAATCACGAGTTGATTTGGGGCTGTGATATTTGTTCAGACGTATGTCCCCATAATAAAAACGCCGCCGAAACCCCTATAAAGGAGTTCCAAAGCGGCATAAAACAGTCATTAAATTATGATGAAATTGAAAATCTGTCACAAAAACAGTTTAAAGAGAAATTTGCCGACCGTGCCTTTACCTGGCGTGGAAAAAACGTTCTGATACGCAATTTAAAGCTGTTTTCCGACAATTAGAAGCATATTTCGCATCGGTATATGGGCATTCCTTGCTCTGAAAACAGTTTTTCATATTCCGTCATAATGTTTCCTTCAAAATCACTGCCGTGAAGGTCTAAAGTAATATTTTTCAGCTTTAAATGCAAGGCGGTAAACTCATTTAATGAAAATTCAAAAAGCTTACGGTTATCGGTCTTAAAATGCACCTCTCCGTGACAGGCTTCCAATAATTTACCATATTTTACCAAAAAATCCCTGTAGGTCAGTCTTCTTTTAAATTGCTTCTTTTTATGCCACGGGTCACAGAAGTTAATATAAATTCTGCTGAGAATGCCGGGGGATATTATATCTTCAAGATAATTTGCATCACCGCAGATAAATCTCACATTTGTAAGATTTTTCGCAGTAACTTTTTCCATTGCCAGAACTGCCACATCAAGGCATTTCTCGATGGCAATATAATTGATATCAGGATTTTGTGTTGCCAGCTCTGTTATAAATCCACCTTTGCCGCAACCAATTTCCAGATGCACCGGATTGTCGTTTCCAAAAACAGTTTTCCAATCATTTGCAGGATACGGCTCGGAAATAATTATACTGCTGCAATTACTAATTCTTGTATCACGATTTTTCTTTTTACGCATTCGCATAGGAAGTATACCTCACAAAATTAAATTCACTTAATCTATATTCGCTGCAAAATACCGTTTTTCCTTTATTTTTTTATAAAAAACCTTGACAAATCATTTCAGATATGTTATAATCTAATTAGGCAAAATATTAATTTTGCCTAATTAGAGTCTCGAAAGGAGAAAATTATTATGAAGAGCTTGCTTGACCGTTTAAATGATGCTCCCCCTGTTTTAAAGGAGTTTCTGCAGTATAAGCTGATTATACAGGGAAAATCTCAAAATACAGTTCACGAATACTACTATGACCTGCGTACCTTTTTCAGATTTTTGAAAAAGGATGATTATCCTAATTTAGCTTTAGAGGAAGTTCCTATAATAGATGTAACTGTCGAGGATTTGAAAAAGGTTACATTAAGTACCTTATATGATTATATGACCTTTATAAATATATCACGGGAAAACGCTTCGGCTGCACGTGCCAGGAAGGTTTCAAGTCTGAAAGCGTATTTTAAATATTTAACCGAGCGTGCGGAGATTATTGAAACAAATCCTGCGGCGATGCTGGAGCTGCCTAAAATTAAAAAGTCCTTGCCTACCCACCTGAATTTAACAGAAGCAGAAAAACTCCTTGATGCAGTTAACCGTAACGGAAATTCCAGAGATATTTGTATAATTACATTATTTTTAAACTGCGGAATGCGACTTTCCGAGCTTATAGGAATTAATCTAAAGGATATTAAAGAGGATACGGTTAAAATCTTAGGTAAAGGTAACAAGGAACGTATTCTTTACTTGAACAAAAGCTGTAAAATAGCCATTTCAAACTATCTGCGAGAACGTCCTAACGATGGTTTAAAGGAGCCTGATGCTCTTTTTATCAGTAAAAAAAAGAACCGTATCAGCGAACAGATGGTACAGACTTTGATTAAAAAATATGTGAAGCTTGCAGGGCTTGATGAAACAAAATACTCCCCTCATAAGCTACGCCATACAGCGGCAACACTTATGTATCAAGCTGATGTTGATATTAGAATTTTACAGGAAATTTTAGGTCACGAAAGTCTGACTACGACTCAGATTTATACTCACGTTGATAATAAACAGGTAAAAGAAGCGGCAAATAAACACCCACTTGGCGGTTAGTTTTAAAAATTTTGTCTTTTTCTGTTACAATATTGTTAAAAACATAGTTTTCTACTTGATATTGGTGAGATTATATGATATAATAATATCATTATACAATTTATCAAATTGGAGTTGAGAGCTTTGAAGTATAGATTTTTTGCTTTTTTGATGATATTTTTACTGACGGTTTCTAATATATACGGCGCTGAAAATGATATAAAACTATATGTGAATGATAAGCGTATTAAATGTGATGTTGCGCCTGTAATTGTAAACGACAGAACTCTTGTGCCCGCCCGCGCACTTTTTGAGTCTTTAGGTGCTGAGTGTACCTGGGAGGCTGAAACGCGGGAGGTTGAAATCTCTATGGAGGAAACTACCATATTACTTACCATAAATTCTTTGGTAGCCTATGTTAACGAAGAAGAAACGATGCTTGATGTGTCCCCTATTATCATAAATTCAAGAACTATGCTTCCTGTGCGTTTTATTTCCGAAACCCTCGGATATGATGTAAAATGGATAGCGGAAGACAGGACTGTGGATGTTAAATCTGCTGATTACGCCAGATTCATCAAGGAGTTTTCCACATCCTCAAAGGGCGATGAATTTACTTTAAAAATAGATTTGGGATCTGAAATCTCCGATTATAAAATTTATCCTTTGGAATCCCCCAAGCGACTTGTGCTTGAGCTTGAAGATTTTAATTATATGACTCCCGAAGCAATCGAGGTCGGTAAAAGAAATATACAACAAATCAGAATGGCAAACCATCCGGGTCTTTTTAAAATTGTATTTGATTTAAGTATGTTTTCACCTTATAAAGTGAATGTTTCAAAAGATAAAAAAAGTATTGATGTGGTACTTACTTATGCAGGAGATGACAGTATTGATGCCTCCCCTACTCCATCGGTTAAACCCTCGGCAACGCCGTCAACCAAGCCTTCATCTGAACCATCATCTAAACCTTCGGCAACGCCATCGGTTAAGCCTTCGGCTACACCGTCTCCCGCACCTACGCCTGTACCGGGAAAATATTTTTCGGAAAATCCTTTAGTGGTAATTGATGCAGGTCACGGCGGTACTGACGGAGGTACGCATTATGCTGATAAAGACGGAAATATTATAATAAAGGAAAAGGATATAAACCTTGATATTGCGAATAAAACCGTAGCTTTTCTTGAAAAAGCAGGCGTTAAAGTGGAAAGCACACGAACCACAGATGTTGCACTTCCTCTTAAAGGCAGGTCGGAGTTTGCCAACAGTCTTAATGCAGAGCTGTTTGTGAGTATTCACGTGAATTCTTTTACAACCCCGGATGCCAACGGCAGTTTAACTCTTTACAGCAGTAAGAAGGATGAAATCTACAGCGACAAAATACCTTCAAAAACCGTTGCCGAGGAGATACAGAAAAGGCTCTATAAAGCCTTTGGCACAAAAGACAGCGGCACACGTTCAGAGGACGATTTATCGGTACTCAGAAACACTACAATGCCGGCAGTACTTATTGAAACAGCATTTTTAAGCAATTCCTTTGACAGAGAAATTTTATCTGATGATGATAAAAGAACAGCGGCGGCAAAGGCCATTGCCGAAGCTATAATTGAGATATTACAACAATAAAGGATCTGATATAATTGAGCTTTAACATAGTTTTGTTTGAGCCTGAAATCCCGCAGAATACGGGTAATATTGCCCGCACCTGCAGTGTTACCGGCGCAAGACTTCATATAATTGAGCCTATGGGTTTTACCATTGATGATAAAAAACTAAAACGTGCAGGGCTGGATTATTGGCATTTACTTGATGTTACCTATTACAGAAATGTTGATGATTTTTTTGAGAAAACCAAAGGCGGTAACTATTATTTTTGTACCACGAAAGCACCAAAATGTTACAGCGATGCAAAATTTCAGGAAGATGACTATCTGATGTTCGGTAAAGAAACTGCAGGAATACCTGAATCAGTTTTGAAAGAACATCTGGATAAATGTATAAGAATACCTATGAAAAAAGAAACCCGGTCTCTTAATCTTTCAAATTCTGTTGCTATTGTGCTGTACGAAGCTTTGAGGCAAACAAATTTTGCTTCGTTAATGCAACAATCTGACTATCTGGGGGCATCTAATGAAAAAATGGATTTATAAAAAATACGGTGCGACGTCAAAGGAAGCAACAGACCTGGCAAACGAATGTCTGATTTCTCCTCTTATGGCGGCGGTTGCGCTGAACAGAAATTTATATTCTAAAACAGAAATTGATAATTTTATAAAAATTTCGGACAGCGGTTTTCATTCTCCTTTTTTAATGAAGGATATGGATAAAGCCGTTGAAAAAATACAGTTTGCCATTGAAAATAAACAAAAAACCACCGTTTACGGCGACTATGATGTTGACGGAATTACCTCTGTCAGTATACTTGTTACATATCTGAAATCAAAAGGCGTACCAACTGATTTTTATATACCGTCGAGACTTGAGGAAGGTTACGGAGTAAATTCCGATGCCATCGAGAAAATCAAAAAAAGCGGCACCGAGCTTATAATAACCGTAGATACAGGTGTTACTTCTGTAGATGAAGTGAATTTTGCCAAAAAACTCGGTATGGAAATCGTTGTGACCGACCACCATCAGTGTCCCGAAGTTTTACCTGATTGTCCCGTTGTAAATCCTTGCAGAGCCGATTGCGGTTATCCTTTCAAGCTTTTATGCGGCGTCGGGGTTGTTTTTAAATTACTCTGTGCTTTGGAGGATAGTCAAAAAATTCTGAAAGAATATATCGACATTGTTGCCCTGGGTACTATTGCTGATGTTATGAATTTAGAAGGCGAAAACCGAATAATCGTCTATTACGGCATAAAAAAGCTTACCGAAAATCCAAACCCGGGAATAAGTGCATTATTCGAGGTAATGGGTCAGAGTGAGCGTAAAATAGATGCTTCCACCATCGGGTTTTCAATAGCTCCGAGAATAAATGCTGCAGGAAGAATCGGAAATACCGATAAAGCGGTGAATCTGCTCCTCAGCACTTCTTATAACGAATGTTACGAGCTGGCGGAATATCTTAACGAGGAAAACAAACTGAGACAGTCTGCAGAGCAAAGTATACTAAAATCTGTATACAGTATTATTGAAAAAGAAAAACGCTATAAGGATAAAAAGGTACTTGTAATCGCAGGTACAGGCTGGCATCACGGTATAATCGGTATTGTAGCTTCAAAGGTGACGGAAAGGTTCAATAAGCCTTGCATTCTCATAAGCTGTGAAAACGGCATCGGTAAAGGCTCAGGCAGAAGTGTAAACGGATTTAACCTGTTTGATGCTATGGACAGTTGCCGCGATTTGTTTGAAAAATTCGGCGGTCACGAGTTGGCAGCAGGACTTACCATTTCTCAGGAAAATATTGATAAAATGGAAGAGGCGGTCAATGCTTATGCTGATAAAAATATGGACGAAGAAGCCTTAAAACCCTTTATTGAAATTGATACAGAAGTAAGCGGAAAGCTTCTGACAACAGAGAATATCGAAAGTCTGGATTTGCTTGAACCCTACGGAAACGGTAATCCCGAACCTGTTTTTTCGGTTTGTAATACCCTTGTAAAAAGCATACGTCTTATGAGCGAGGGTAAGCATATAAAATTTACTCTGGAAAAAGACCACAAAATTTTTGATGCGGTAGGTTTTGGAAAAGGCGGACTTGCGGGTGAGTATATGGTAGGCGATTTTGTCGATATAGCGGGAATAATTCAGATAAATTATTGGAATAATACCAAGAAAATACAATTATTAATAAGTGATATAAAACCTTCCGCGGAAATTACCGTCTCCCCTGTTCCCTCGCGTGAGGATATGGTGGCGGTATACAGATTTTTAAAGAAAAATGCCGCTAACGATAAGATAACATCAGATTTTTATCTGCTTGCGCGTAAAATTTCTATGGAATTCCATACCAATATAACCCGCGAAAAATTAAAAAACTGTTTGGATATTTTTGCCGAAATGATGCTTTCAACCTATGTTATGCAGGGAAATCACGTCGAAATATATTTACTTGAAACCGCAGGCAAGGTAAATTTGGAAGAATCGCAAATACTTAAAAAACTACGAAGCAAGGAGGAATGACCGTATGATAAGCCATGAGTTACTTTTTGAACAGCTTATGAAAACCGTAACTGAAGCTAAACCTAAGGGTGATGTTAAAGTAATTGAAAAAGCTTACGAACTCGCCGTTAAATGGCACGATGGACAAAAACGTGTATCAGGCGAGGATTATATTTGTCATCCTCTGAATGTTGCTCTTATAATTACCGATATGCTTCTTGACTGTGATACCATAGCGGCAGGAATTTTGCACGATATTATCGAAGATACTCCCGTCACCTTTGATGAGGTAAGCAATATTTTCGGTCAGGACATTGCCAATATGGTTGACGGTGTAACAAAGCTTGGTAAAATCAAATTTACTTCTCAGGAAGAGGCGCAGGTAGAAAATTTAAGAAAAATGTTTATGGCGACAGCCAAGGATTTGCGCGTTATGCTTATTAAGCTCGCCGACAGACTTCACAATATGCGTACCATTGATGTAATGCCTGATTATAAACGGCGCAATAAAGCGAAAGAAACAATAGAGGTTTTTGCTCCTATTGCCCACCGTCTCGGTATGTTTAAAATCAAGGTTGAGCTGGAAGATTTATCTTTAAAATATATCGACCCTGTTTCATATCAGGATATTGAGGCGGCTCTTGAAGAAAAAATGAGAAACAGTAATGATTATATCGGTAGTATAATACGGACGATTACTGAAAAATTAGACAGTCTGGGAATTAACCACTGTGAAATCTACGGCAGAGTAAAGCATCCCTACAGCATATTCAAAAAGACCTACATGAAAGGTCGTACTCTCGATGAAATTTATGATATTTTTGCTGTTCGTGTTATTGTAAAAACTGTTCATGACTGTTATGCGGTGTTAGGTGCAATTCACGACCTTTATAAGCCCATTCCCGGAAGAATCAAGGATTATATCGCTATGCCAAAGCCTAATCTTTACCGTTCACTTCATACTACCGTAATAGGTCACGCCGGAGTTCCTTTTGAAATTCAGATAAGAACAGAGGAAATGCACACCATTGCGGAATACGGTATTGCGGCTCATTGGAAATATAAACAGCAGGTAAACAAAAAAACCGACGAGGAATCAAAATTTGTATGGCTGCGTCAGATGCTTGAGCTGCAGGGAAGTCTGACTGATGAAGAAGAATTTATGCAGATGCTTAAAACGGATATGTTTGCCGATGAGGTTTTTGTGTTTACACCTAAAGGCGATGTGGTCTCCCTCCCCACCGGAAGCTGTCCCATAGATTTTGCTTACGCAATTCATAGTGCGGTAGGTTCAAAAATGACAGGTGCCAAGGTTAACGGAAAATTAGTTCCTCTTTACTATACCCTGCAAAACGGTGATATTGTAAATATTATCACCTCGTCAACTATTCACGGACCAAGCAGAGACTGGCTTAAAATAGTAAAAACCTCCAACGCCCGCAGTAAAATCAACCAATGGTTCAAACGCGAACGCCGTGACGAAAATATTGTACACGGTAAGGATTTGTTTGAAAAAGAAGTCAGAAAATCGGGTTATTCATATGCCCAGATATATAATGAAGATATAATGAAACGCGAAATGGAACGCAATCATTTAACTACAATGGATGATTTATACGCGGCTATTGGTTACGGCGGAATTCCTGCAAGTAAAGTGGTTTCTAAGATGCGTGACGATTACAGAAACCGTATCGCTATGCAGAAAACAACCGAAAAATCCGAACAGATTAAACATAATACCTCCAGTAACGGCGTTATTGTAAAGGGTATTGATAACTGTATGGTACGTTTGTCACGTTGCTGTGCCCCCGTTCCCGGGGATAAAATTATTGGCTATATTACCCGTGGCAGAGGTGTTTCTGTTCACAGAATAGACTGTGTAAACGTAGTCAATAACTTTATGGGTGAAGGCGAAAGCGACAGACTAATTGAGGTTGAATGGGAAAACAACGGCGAAAGTGTTTCATATTTTGCAGAGCTACTTATAACAGCCGAAAACAGAACAGGGCTTTTGGTTGATATTACAGGCGTTATTTTAGGCTTTAAAATTTCAACTCATAATTTCAACGCCCGTACGAGCAAAGACGGCGTAGCCAGTGTAAATATCATGCTTGAGGTTCATTCCTCCAACCAGCTTGATGCGTTGATTAAAAAGCTGATGAGCGTAAAAGGCGTAATTCAGGTTGTAAGAACTATGCAATAATTTTATAAGTGAGGGGTGAATTCTTTTAGTTTATCCCTTACTTTTCATTTTTTTTGGAAAGAACCCCAAAAAGCCTATTGACTTTTTAAAGACAGTGTGATATAATTAAGTAAACGATTTAACAAATTGATTGGAGTATTAAAATGAAAAGTGCTACAAACTCAGAAATAATGAAAGAAAATAATAAAAAACTAATACTTCGACTCATAATGAAGGGCGAATACTCCAGGGCAGATATTTCTAAGGTAACAGGGCTTACTAAAGCCGCAGTATCAATTATTACCGAGGATTTGTTACAGAATAATATTATTACGGAAAGTGATTCGGATTATATCGGCGTAGGTCGGAGGCCTAAAATTCTATCCATAAATAAGGATTGTTATTATACCGCCGGCGTTAACATAACCCGAAGCAGTTATGAGGTAGGTATTCATAATTTTTTCGGAGAGGTGGCAATCAGCGAAAAAAGGGCTATTTTAGACAGTCCCTATGAGGTTATGGACGATATATACAATGTTTTAATGTATCAATTAAAGAAAATGAACTTATCTCCCGATGAGCTTTTAGGTATCGGAATAACAACACCCGGTCCTGTAGACGTTAAAAAGCTTTTGGTTATGACACCTCCTAACTTCGAGTCGTGGCATAATATCAGCTTTGATTATCTGAAAAATAAATTTAACGACAATGTAAATATAAGACTTGAAAACATCTCAAACGCTTGCGCAATATATGAAAAATATTATGATAATAACATAAAGTCAGATAATTATATCGTTGTACTTATTGCTGATGACGGCATAGGTGCAGGAATAGTTTTAGACGGGTCTCTTTATCGGGGTGCTACGGGCTTTGCAGGTGAGTTTGGTCATATAACAGTAGATTTTAACGGGAAACTCTGCACCTGCGGAAACAGAGGCTGTCTGGAATGCTATGCTTCCATGAGTGAGATTTTAAAAGGTACTTCCTATAACTCCTGGAAAGCTGTAATTAACAGTAACGACGAAAGTATTATTGAAAAGGAAAGCAAATATCTTGCTTCGGCACTTACAAGTGTTATTAACCTTCTTGCAACCGATACGGTGGTTTTAACAGGTGATATTGGCTATAAATCAGCTAAAATATGCGGCATGATTGAAGAAAAGCTATCACGCGGTCTTATTGCTAAAAATAATATCTCGGTTATTTCCTCTCCCCTGAAAAATGCGGTAGCTATCGCGGGCAGTAGTGTGATAAATTACTTTTTAAGCTGATAAAATTTTATATAATTAGTTAAATGGATTAATTAACGAGGTGTAATTATGAAAATATTTCAAAAGGGATTTAATTATTCCCAGGACGGTCCCGGTAACAGATTGGTGTATCATCTGCAGGGCTGTAATATGAAATGTATTTGGTGTTCCAATCCTGAAGGAATGGCTTTTGGTGGCGGAAATGAAATATCGGTTTCCGACATTGTAAAAGAGGCTTTATCCTGCAAAAGAATGTTTTTTGACGGCGGCGGTGTAACCTTTACGGGCGGCGAAGCGACTGTGCAGTTTGAGGAGCTTAAAGAAGTTTTAAGCGAATTAAAAGCTCATAACATATATACAGCAATAGAAACCAACGGAACCCATCCGAGACTTTCGGAGCTTCTCCCCTATCTTGATTATCTGATTATGGATTTCAAGCATTATAACAGCGAGGTTTTAAAAAAATATACGGGCGTCGGTAATGAGACTGTCAGAAAAAACTATGAAACAATTGCAAAAAGCGGTCGTCAGCTACATATAAGAATACCGCTTATAAACGGTATTAACGCCGAAAATCCCGAGAAATATGCAGAGTACTTTGCCTCCCACGATACGGGGAATATTGTTTTCGAGTTTCTTTCCTACCACGAGTTTGGCAAAGAAAAATGGCTGGAAGAATACAGAGTTCAAAACGGTTATATAACCGATGAGATATTAAAAAGCTTTAAGGAAACCTTTAAAAACCGGGGACTTAAAATCATTAACACTTAATATGCAAAGGAGTTTTGAAAAATGAAAATTTATAACGAAAATCTGCTTACAGAAATGGCGAAATCCCTTTTTAAGTATGAAAGAAGTAAACAAAGGCTTGACGGCTGGTTTATTGCCAAGGAAATCGAATGTACCTTAACAGATAAATTTGCAGGGATGGACGAGGAACTGAAAAAAGCATATATTCTTCAGGAGGTTGTTAAAAATATTCCTCTTGAAATAAGCGAGTATAATGTTTTTGCAGGCACTCAGGATGACGGATTTGCAAAAAGTTATGCTCTTATAAATCCTTCCTTCAAGGTTGAGGAATTCAGCGGCTACTGTGACCCTACAGCCGTATTTGATGACATCGAGACTAATGAAGAATTTACTGCCGAGAGAATCAAAAAGGTAAGAAGCATATATTCAAAAACGCCTTATGTTACACAGCTTTCCGAGGTCTATGATAAAGCAGAGGCAGATACTAAGGAGGTTGCGTATTTCGTTGAACAGGTTACAGGTCATTTGATTCCCGACTTCCGTTATGCACTCCGTCACGGTGTTGAAAAAATGATGGAAATTGCCGCTGAACCTATGAAGGTAGCACTTGAAAGTGTGCTGATTTTAGCAAAGAGATATAGCGATTTGGCTAAAGAACAACAAAAAACTGCTACGGCTGAACGCCGCGAGCAGCTGCAGCTTATGATAGATACTCTTAATAATGTTCCTAAATATGGTGCGAAAAATCTTTTTGAAGCCATACAGTCCTATATACTGTTATGGCAGATAATGTGTCTTGAACAAACCCCAAACCCCTTTGCTTTCTCCGTAGGTAATGCGGACAGAATTTTCGAGCCATACCGCGGTGATTTAAGCCGCGATGAAATAGCAGCTTTATTGAAGCATTTTCTTGTATTTTTCAATGTTGCAGACAGAAGCTGGGCTATTTCTCAGAACCTTATCGTAAGCGGCAGGGATTTGGATGGTAACGATTTGACTAATCCTACGACCTACGCCCTGCTCGATGCTTATTATGATATGAATATGCCTCAGCCCATTTTATCGGTTAAACTCCATAAAAATACTCCCGATATGCTCTATAAAGAGCTTGGAAGATTTTTCTTCACACCGGGTATGCTGACTCCTTCTCTCTTTAATGACGATGCTCTCTTCGATGTGTTAAAGAAAAACGGTGTAGATGCCGAAGATTTACCCGACATTTCCATCGCGGGTTGTCAGGAACCGCTTATTATGGGTAAGGATAACGGTAACACAACCAACAGCTGGCTTAATCTGCCTAAAATTTTAGAGCTTACCCTGACTGGCGGAATATCTCTTTTGACCGGCGAAAAGTTGGCTGATTTAAAGGTGGCAAATCCTGCTGATATACGGACGGGGTTCTATAAAAATGTCGAATTCTATGCAAAACGTATGGCTGAAAGTGCCAACGGTGCCGCAAAGGCTCTTGCAAATCTCAAGGTACCGTTCTTATCGGCATTTATGGGCGGTCTCAAAAGCGGTATTGACCTGCGTGACACCGAAAAACAGGGTACTAAATACAACGGCAGCGGTTGTCTTATTCACGGCGTATCGGTAGTCGCCGACAGCTTAATTGCTATTGACAGCTTACTTAAAGAACGTCCGGAGGATGCTGAAAAGTTGGTTGATGCGCTTAAGAATAATTTTGAAGGCTATGAGGATTTACATAAATTCCTTTTATCGTGTCATAAATTCGGTAACAACATCTCTGATGTAGATGACGAGGCAGTTGAAATTGTCAACAGAATTTCCGATATAGTAAGCAGTCAGAAAAACTATCTTGGAAACTCCTTCCGACCCGACTATTCAAGCCCGTCTACTCATCTGCTTTACGGATACTGGGTTGGGGCAACTCCCGATGGCAGAAAAGCACGCGAAATGTTAGGCTACGGGCTTGACCCCTTGTTCGGTGAATCTACAAACGGTCTCGGTTTCCGTATGCTCTCCGCCTTTAAGCTCCCCTATGAGCGTATGACAGGCGGTTACGCGTCTCATCTGGGTATTGACCCGAAATACTTTACGACAGAATCCTATGAGGAAAAAGGTATTGAATTTAAAGAAAAGATTATGGCACCTCTTTTCTTCAGTAACGAAGACGGCGAAATTGCTCCCTTCTACTTATATGTTAACGTAACTACAGCGGAGACACTTCGCAAGGTTCTCGCCAATCCGAAAAAATATGCACCAAGCGGTGTTTATATTATGAGAATACACGGCACCTTTGTTAATTTCCTCGACCTCTCCCCTGCAATTCAGGAGGATATTATCAAGCGTCTTGACCCAAAATCTACAGCATTGGGGGCATAATCCATGAAAGCGATAGGACTCGATATAGGTACGACCTCAATATGCGGCGTTTTGCTTGATGTGGAAAAGGGTCAGGTAACTGAAAAAATTGAAAAAAACAATAACACTTGGATTGAATCTGAAAATACCTGGGAGAAAATTCAAAATCCTTCAGAAATCTTAGATGCTGTATACGAAATTTTAGAAGCACTTTATAATGATGACGTGGTTTCTATAGGAATAGACGGTCAGATGCACGGTATTTTATACTTAAATAAAGAGGGCGATGCCGTATCGCCTCTCTATACCTGGCAGGATGAACGAGGTGATTTACCCTATAAGGATAGCACATACGCCGCGTGTTTAAAAAGCCATAGCGGTTATGGTTACGTAACTCATTTTTATAATAAGACAAACAGCCTTGTACCAAAAGATGCGGTGGTATTTTGTACAATCCACGACTATGCCGCTATGAAAATCAGCGGAAAAACGTCGCCGCTGATACACAACAGTGATGCGGCAAGCTTCGGGCAGTATGACTTGAAAACCAATTCCTTTACTATTAAAGACGAATATTTGCCCGAGGTTACGGACGGCTATAAGGAGCTCGGCAGGTATAAAAACGCCTCTGTTGCCGTTGCAATCGGCGATAATCAGGCGAGCTTTATGGGTTCTGCTTGCGGCGCAGGGAGTGTTCTTGTGAATGCAGGTACGGGCAGTCAGGTATCCGTAGCGGTGGATGAAATTTTCCCCTGCGAGGAAACAGAAATCAGACCTTATATTGAAAACCGGTATTTGATGGTAGGCTGTTCACTTTGCGGCGGAAAATCCTTTGCTGTAATAGAAAGCTTTTTAAGAAAAACCGTTGAATTGTTTACGGATAAGCCCTGTGATAATTTATATGCTGTAATGGATAAGGTTTTAGAAAATAAAATTGATACCACCCTCATCGTTGACAACCGATTTATGGGTACAAGAGCGAAACCCGAAATCCGCGGCAGTATTAGTAATATTACTACCGAAAATCTCACTCCCGAAGGACTTATGTTGGCAACTGTTGACGGTATGACAGAAGAGCTTTATGAGCTTTTCAGAGAAATGGAAACCACCTGCGTAAGCCTTATAGGTTCGGGCAACGGTATCCGAAAAAATAAAGCCTTCAGACGGAGCCTTTCTGAAAAATTCGGTAAAAAACTTCAAATCCCCTGCCATAAGGAAGAAGCGTGTTTTGGTGCGGCATTGTTTTCTCTGGTAACAGCGGGCAAATTTGCAAATATGGCAGAAGCACAGAAAATAATTAAATACGAGGTATAGACAATGATTTATGAAAAACCTATATTTTTTGAAAAAAACAGAGTTTTCAGAGTTTATACGGGCGGTAAGCTTTTAGGCGAGTTTACGGGCGATAACTCTATAGACGATTTTTATCCTGAAGAATGGATAGCCTCTTCTGTAAAGGCGCTTAATTTAAACAGTAGCGACGAGCACGAGGGCGTATCTAAAATCGAAGGCAGTAATCTTTATTTTGATGAAGCACTGGAAAAATATAAGACTGAAATGCTTGGCGATAAGGAGCATATCGGGATATTGGTGAAATATCTCGACAGTGCTATCCGTTTGCCCGTTCAGGCTCATCCCAACAAGGCTTTTTCAAAAAAACATTTTAATTCTCCTTACGGAAAAGAGGAGTGCTGGTATGTACTCGGCACAAGACCTGATGCCTGTGTTTATTTTGGGTTTAAAGAAGGTGTCACAAAAGATAATTTTGCAGAAGCTGTGTTAAAAAGCGAAACCGATAAGGATGCCATGGAACAGCTTTTGGTGAAATATCAGGTAAAAAAAGGTGATTTCGTTTTCATTCCCGCCAAGGCAGTACACGCCATCGGTAAAGGCTGTTTAATTCTTGAAATTCAGGAGCCTACGGATTTTACCATTCAGCCTGAGCGTTTTTGCGGTGACTACAAGCTGTCCGACAAGGAAATGTATATCGGACTTTCAAAAGACGATGCCTTTGATTGCTTTGATTTTGAAAGCTCGAAAAATCCTTTCCTGAAGCCCATAAAATGGGAAAAAACAAACGGCTGCACTGTTGATAATTTAATTGACAGCTCTATAACGGAAAGCTTTAAATTAAACCGAATTATTTTAAATGACGGCAGCTACAAGCTACAGGAAAAAGCAGCTGTTTTTATGGTAACAAGCGGCAATGGTAAAATTATCGGACCCGGCTATGAACGCGAGCTGAAACAAAGTGATTATTTCTTCCTCCCCGCAGCCGCTGCGGATAAATTTGAAATTACAGCAGAAAATTTAGAAATACTATGTGCTTATGCGTAAATATAAAAAACAAAGCCGCTGATTTTACGTCAGCGGCTTTTAAATATTATAAATAACTATTAACCAAGTTCAGCAAAATATTTGATTGTTCTTACCATCTGGCTTGTGTATGAGTTTTCGTTATCATACCATGAAACAACCTGAACTTCATATAAGTCATCAGCAATCTTAGCTACCATTGTCTGTGTAGCATCGAAGAGTGAACCGTATCTCATACCGATAACGTCAGAGGATACAATCTGGTCTTCGTTATAACCGAAGGAAGCAGAAGCCTGAGCTTTCATAGCTGCGTTGATACCTTCTTTTGTAATGTCTGTACCTTTAACAACTGCTGTAAGGATTGTTGTTGAACCTGTAGCAACGGGTACACGCTGTGCAGCACCGATGAGCTTGCCGTTAAGCTCAGGAATTACAAGACCTATAGCTTTAGCAGCACCTGTAGAGTTAGGAACGATGTTAGCCGCACCTGCTCTTGCTCTTCTGAGGTCACCTTTTCTGTGGGGACCGTCAAGAATCATCTGGTCGCCTGTGTAAGCGTGGATTGTAGCCATGATACCTGACTGAATGGGAGCATAGTCGTTAAGAGCCTTTGCCATAGGAGCAAGACAGTTTGTTGTACAAGAAGCAGCAGAAATGATATTATCTTCTTTTGTAAGAGTATTTTCATTTACGCTGAATACAATAGTCTTAAGGTCATTACCTGCAGGAGCAGAAATAACTACCTTCTTAGCGCATGCATCAATGTGAGCCTGTGACTTTTCTTTTGAGCAATAGAAGCCTGTACATTCAAGAACAACGTCTACACCGATTTTTCCCCAAGGAAGGTCTTTAGCATCCTTCTCAGCATAGATAGTGATTTCTTTGCCGTCAACTGTGATTGAACCTTCGCCTGCTTCAACAGTGTGAAGACCCTCGCCGATTGTACCGCAGTACCCACCCTGTGCTGTGTCATACTTGAGCAAGTTAGCAAGCATCTTAGGATCTGTTAAATCGTTAATAGCAACAATTTCGTAGCCTTCTGCACCAAACATCTGTCTGAATGCGAGACGACCGATACGGCCAAAACCGTTAATAGCAACTTTTACTGACATTGTAAAATACCTCCATAAATTATAATTTAGTTTCTACCTATACTATTGTACAATATTTTCCTGATTTATTCAATAGTTTAATTGATAAAAATTTAACCAATTATTCTTTATTTTTTTAGACATATTGACAAATATTTCATTCCTCATAGCTTGATATCACAATTTGCACAAAGTAAAACTGCGTTTTTCTGTGAAATTATTAAATTTTAGACAAAAAAAGAAAAATTTATGTTTAGCTATTGACTTTTAAGCGGAACTATAGTATAATAAATAGCGTTGATAAGCATCACAACATCATTTTTTAAGCATTTTTGGTGTTTGTTTCGACGTGCAGGTGTGGCGTGTCTGACACTCCAAATCTTTGATTTGGTTAGTGGAAGTTATGCGATATGAAGCACAAGCTTACGTATATGTTCTATTTGGTGTTTGTTTGTTTCGACGTGCAGGTGTGGCGGAATTGGCAGACGCGCCAGATTTAGGTTCTGGTGTCCTTGATGTGCAGGTTCAAGTCCTGTCACCTGCACCATTAAATATGCGGGAGTGGCTCAGTGGTAGAGCGTCACCTTGCCAAGGTGAACGTCGCGAGTTCGAATCTCGTCTTCCGCTCCATATAAGCCGATGTGATGGAATTGGCAGACGTAACGGACTCAAAATCCGTCGGTGGCAACACCGTGTGGGTTCGACTCCCACCATCGGCACCAAAATCAAAACTATCGGCAAAGCCGGTAGTTTTGATTTTATAAAAGAGGCTGCCTCACTAAAAAGTGAGGCAACCCCTTAATTATTTTTTATTTATATTTCTGAATTTATAATACACCTTCACCATAAGGGGTCTTAGTCTTATGTTTATACACCAGATAT
>JAZSKI010000068.1:0-5933 GCA_045534775.1 Clostridia bacterium
AGCGTCTTCAATTCTGTACTTCATTTCTTTCATTTCGGTTTCTGTTGCAGCACCAACCTTGATAACTGCTACACCGCCGGAGAGCTTTGCAAGTCTTTCCTGAAGTTTTTCTCTGTCAAATTCGCTTGTTGTTTCTTCAATCTGTGATTTAATAGCTGTAACTCTGTCTTTAATTGCCTGAGGATCACCAAGACCATCAACAATAATAGTATTTTCCTTCTGTACCTTAACCTGTTTTGCACGACCAAGCTGGTCAATGGTTGTTTCTTTAAGGTCGAGACCCAGCTCATCTGAAATAACCGTACCGCCTGTAAGAATAGCTATATCCTCAAGCATAGCCTTTCTTCTGTCGCCAAAGCCGGGAGCTTTAACGCCTACGCATACAAATGTACCACGGAGCTTGTTGAGCACGAGAGTTGTAAGCGCTTCGCCTTCAATGTCCTCAGCAATAATTACAAGCTTTCTGCCCTGCTGAACTATCTGTTCAAGAAGAGGCAGAATATCCTGAACATTGGATATTTTCTTGTCGGTAATAAGAAGGAGGGCATCATCAATAACCGCTTCCATCTTTTCTGTATCTGTCACCATATAGGGAGAGATATAACCTCTGTCAAACTGCATGCCTTCAACTACATCAGAGTAGGTTTCTGCAGTCTTGGATTCTTCAACAGTAATAACGCCGTCATTACCAACCTTTTCCATTGCATCAGCAATAAGAATACCTATATTTTCATCAGCGGCAGAAACGGATGCAACTCTTGCAATATCCTCTTTACCCTTAATTTTTTCGCTGTTTTTGATTACAGCATCAACAGCCGCATCTACAGCCTTTGCAATACCCTTGCGAAGTACCATGGGATTTGCACCTGCCGCTAAGTTTTTAAGACCTTCTCTTATGAACGCCTGAGCTAAAAGTGTAGCTGTGGTTGTACCGTCACCCGCTATATCATTGGTTTTTGTTGCAACCTCTTTTACAAGCTGAGCGCCCATATTTTCAAAAGCATCCTCAAGCTCAATTTCCTTGGCAATTGTAACACCGTCATTGGTAATAAGGGGTGAACCGAATTTCTTATCGAGAACTACGTTCCTGCCCTTAGGACCTAATGTGATTTTAACTGTATTTGCAAGAGTGTTTACGCCTTTTTCAAGAGCACGTCTTGCTTCTTCTCCGTAAATAATTTGTTTAGCCATAATAAATTTCCTCCTTATTCTACTACTGCTAAGATGTCACTCTGTTTTACGATAATAAATTCATCATTATCCAGCTTAACCTCTGTTCCTGCATATTTGCTTACAATAACCTTCTGACCTACCGTAACTTCCATTTTAATCTCCTTACCGTCTGCAACGCCACCGGGACCTACGGCAATGATTTCGGCAATCTGAGGTTTTTCCTTTGCACTTGAAGCGAGAACGATACCGCTTTTTGTGGTTTCTTCAGCTTCTGTCATCTTAATAACAACTCTGTCACATAATGGTTTTAACGTCATGTTAAAACGCCTCCTTCTATTTTTTATATTATAAACATTATTTATTAGCACTCCCACCCAGTGAGTGCTAACCATATATATACTATACCTAAATCAGGAAAAATATTCAAGTTTAAAAAAATTCAATTATGTTAATTTAAGTTAAAATATCTCATTTTTTCTCTTGAATTCTAAAAATATCTCCTATTTTAATTTTTTTAAACAAAATGATGAGATTTTAGGGTGTTTTTTTGTGCAAAACATCAAAAGGGCTTATATTTGCTTATTATGGCGGCGGCACAGCGCATTCCGTCAACAGCGGCACTTACTATACCTCCTGCGTAGCCTGCCCCCTCCCCTATGGGATAAATCCCTTTAATGCTTTGCATTTCCTCGTCACGCAAAATTCGAAGCGGCGAGGAGGTACGGGTTTCAACTCCCGTCAGCAGAGCATCTCCTGCCGAAAAGCCTTTAATTTTTTTTTCAAAGACTGTAAGACCTTTTTTCATTGCAGATGTTACAAAATCAGGTAGAATTTCGGTTAAGTCACAGGGTTTAATACCCGGTCTGTAAGTACCTTTGAGGGCTTTTATATTTTCGCCTCTTAAAAAGCTGCCTACCGACTGAGCAGGTGCATAATAGCTTCTGCCGCCCGCTTCAAAAGCCCTTTGTTCTAAGCTTCGCTGGAAATTCATACCGTCGAGAGGGTTTGAACCGAAATCCTCAGGGTGAACGTCTACTACCAGAGCGGAATTCGCATTTCCGCCGCTACGGCTGTATTCGCTCATACCGTTGGTGACTACGCCGCCTTCTTCGGACACCGCCGCCACTACCGTACCGCCGGGACACATGCAGAAGGTATAAGCACATCTGCAGCCTTCTCTGTGAGAAAGCTGATATTCGGCGTGGCGAAGAAGCGGATGACCGGCATATTTACCGTATCTTGCCTCGTCAAGCTTCCATTGTATATGTTCAATCCTCGCACCGACTGAAAAGGATTTAGGTATCATCTCAAGGCGTTTATTGTACAGCATTTCAAAGGTATCTCTTGCACTGTGACCTATGGCAAGGGTTAATATTTCACAATCCTGCCAGCTGCCGTTTATTTTAATTTTCTTTAATGACCCGTCAAAGGAAATATCCTCCAGCTTGTGAAAAAACCTTACGTCACCGCCCATACGGGTTATTTCACAGCGGATATTTTTAACTACGGTTTTCAGAATATCAGTACCGATATGAGGCTTTGCTTCAAAGAGAATTTCTTTCGGAGCACCACAGTCTGCAAATATTCTCAGCACCTCATCACAGAAAGGGTCATTAATTCTGCAGGTCAGCTTACCATCGGAAAATGTCCCTGCACCGCCTTCCCCAAACTGCACGTTATTTTCGGGATTCAAGCCTCCTCCCTGCCAGAATTTTTCAACCGCAAGACTTCGGCTGTCTACATCGCCGCCTCTTTCGATTATAATAGGATTATATCCGTATTTTGCCAAAATATACCCGCAAAACATTCCCGCAGGTCCAAAGCCTGCAATGACAGGGCGGCTGTTTAGCTTCTTTGTACCTCGCACAAGCTCCGTTTTTTCAGTTGGCGGAATATATGTTATATCATGGCTGTTAAGCCTTTTACACAGCTTCTCCTCTTCTGCCGTTTCAACGGCTACAGAATACACCAGCTTAATATCGTTTTTATGACGTGCATCCACCGAACGGCGTATGATGCTCATTTTATCAAAACCGATACCTAATATATTATGTACATTTTCTTCAACAGATGAATTATCCTCAATGGATTTTATTATATTATTAATTCTTATCATAGTTTAATCCAAAACCGAAATCAGTCGTTTCCCTTCTCTTTTAGCATAATTACAGGTATAATATGTGCCGCCGCGGCTTCTGGTCATATAATAAAGCACCGTATCACAGCGATCTACCATATATCTGTTTCTTACCATCATACAGCCTTCCATATAACTTTCCGACAGCGTAACTACCTCATCGGCGTTTTGCAAAACATAGTCATAGAGTCGTTTCCAGGCTGCGGTAAATTTTTTTGCCTGGTCCGCACAGGGTACAGCTATTATAAGCTTAATTTGAGGAAAGCTCTCTTTTAATTTCAGCACCTCTCTGCCGCAAATTAAATCAAAGCCCATAGCACCGCCGCAGTAAAAGGTATCAATTCCATTATGAATAAATTTTTCAAGCCAAAGCCGCAAGCTACTTACAATTCTGTCATATTCCCATTTGGCTATTATGCGGTGTCCCGTAAAACAGCAAGCCTTTTTTGCGGCATTTATTTCATTCGACCATTCCATTATTACCTCTCCTTATTTTAAAATCAAGCCTTTTGGGCATTGGTCTTTCTTTGAGGTTTTATCAAATATTCTTTTCATTACAAGCAGTAATATCAAACCGAGCATGGGATATATCGCCGTAGAAAGCATCCCTGTTTTCAGACCGATTTGCTCCGGGTGCATTACAGGGTCAATGAGAGGGTGTGAGAATTTTTCCGATACCTTGTCCGTAATAACGCCCATAAGCTGAGGTGCAAAAGAAGCTCCCAAATCGCCTGCCGCCGCCATCAGCGCATAGGCTCCCACTCCGGGATTTGGACTTTTTTCTTCAAGCAAAATCAAAGTTCCCGGCCACAGCATCGAGGTGAAAATTCCCGTCAGAATACACGCTATGGTGGAAATTAAAATATTCGCCGATATACCTACGGTTATATAACAGACCGCAGCTCCCGCCATACCTGCTATCAGCATATTCATAATGTTTTTGCCGTATTTGGCATAAACTGTACGGGTCAGGGCAAGGAGGATTCCAAATACCGCCATCCCCAAAATATCCCCCGTAGCCTTCGGGATTGAAAGCACCCGTTCCATATATGTAGAAATCCAGTTCGTCATAGTGTTTTCCGCACAACTGCCCAGGAAAATACACATCATACACATTATTATGACGTTTTTACGTTTTATTCCATTTTTGCCGCTATCTTCGGAAATTTTTATCTCCGGCAACGGCGAGGTCGAAAACATAACAAAGGTAATCACGGGCAAAGTCGCCCAGATAAGAGTCAGCCAAACCCAGCTTTCCTTACCGAATATTTTTAAAAACAGCGTACTTATCACTATTACCGATACCAATCCGTAGCCGTAAAGAGAGTGAAGCACACTCATATCCTTATCTGGTGTGTCCGATGGCAAGGATGCAACCGTCGGGCTTAAAAAGACCTCTGAAAGCCCCGTAGATATGGAAAACACCACCGTTCCGATAACAAGCCCCACATAAGCGTGTTGCGGGAAAAATGTTGGAAGTAAGGCATAAAGTATAAGCCCCAGCATAGTAACAAGCGGCATAGTGCGGACGGTTTTTTTCAGGTTGAAAAATCTGCTGAAAAATGAAAATATCAGGTCTACAGACATTTGTGTAAAGAAATTCACCAGCACTAATGCCCCAAGCTGAGTATATGAAATACCGAACATTTCTCTGAAGGGTAAAAACAGTACCGGCGGCAACGCAAAAGCAGATGCTGTTGATACATAAGAGAAATAACAAGCATATTTCGTTCGTTTGAAATCGTTTTTCATATAAATCCCCTTTTCCTTCAGTCAATAATTTATTCACCGTTTGCTTCAAACAATATACTGTTAAGCTCTGCTCCCATTACGATAATTATACCTGTAAAATACAACCATAAAAGCAACAGAAAAACAACTCCGATTGAGCCGTATAAAACAGAGTTTTTAAGTCCGTACCCGACATAAAGCCCAAATCCCGCAGAAAATAAGGTAAACGCAACTATCGCCGCCATCGCCCCCGGAAAGGTGCTTTTAAAGGAAACCTTTTTATATGGTATAAAATAATAAATCGCCGTCATAGCAAAAAATCCTACCAGAATAAACACAAACCATTTCACAATAATAAGGCTTTGCACAAATTTCTCTTCTACCCTGAAAAATGAAAATATGTACTGCAGAATATTATGGCTGAATACCGATGCCGCCAGCATAAGCAGAATAATAATCCCGAAACATACAATAAAAAGCATAGACCGCAAAAGACTTCTGAAAAATCCACGCCGCAGCTCCACCTCGTATGCCGTATTTATAGCCTTTTCCATCGACCTTACTATTCTCGAGGCAGAATATATTAGGGTGATTATTCCCACAGGCATAAGCCTCGGAGAATAGCTGTTTGAAATATATCCCACATAGGTAATTATATAGTCCGCCGTTTCTTTTTTAAGAAACAAATTCAAAAAGCCGTCAAGTGCTTCGCCGTAGGACAGGTTAACGGTTACAATCAGCTTGTTTATAAATACTATAAAGGGAAAGATGGAAAGCAGCGAAAAATAAGCAAGCTGCCCTCCGATTTGTCCTACATCATGTTCTATATATCTTTGAATAAGCTTTTTGGCGAGGTCCATACAAATCATCTCCAAAAAATATTGTATAAGGT
>JAZSKI010000051.1:0-30007 GCA_045534775.1 Clostridia bacterium
TGCATCTGCAGCCTCAACTGCTGCTACAAGACCTCTTGTTTCAATCATACCTAATGCTTCTAATGCCATTTTCTTTTCCTCCTTAATTTCTTTTACTTCTTTAATTTCTTTAATTTCTTTTACTTCTTTTGTTGTTTTAGCGTTTTTATTTGCTGCCATTTTCTTTTAAGTCCTTTCGATTAAAATTTAGGCAGAATTTTCTCAACATCAGCGTGAGGACGGGGAATTACGTGAACTGCGATAAGCTCGCCCAGCTTTGAAGCCATTGCTGCGCCTGCTTCTGTTGCAGCTTTAACCGCACCTACGTCACCTCTTACCATTACACTTACAAGACCTGAACCGATTTTTTCTGTTCCGATAAGTGTAACCTCTGCTGCCTTTACCATTGCATCTGCAGCTTCAACTGCTGCTGTAAGACCACGAGTTTCTATCATACCAAGTGCTTCCATTGCCATTTTTATACCCTCCTATTTATTTATTAAATAATTACTTATTAATTATTGCTACTTTAAGCCCTGTCATTTTAAGGTTTGTCACATGGGCTTCGTTGATTTCATCAAGCGAATATCTGTGAGTTATAAGCTCTTCCAAAGGAATTCCTATAGCTTTTGCACGCTTTAAGAAATCAAATGTGGTTGCGTAATCTCTTAAGTTATAGGTCCACGAACCTACCAGGTTAATCTCCTTCTGACAAAGGTCAAAATGAGGATTAATGGTTGCATCTCCGCCGTTTACGAAGAAACCAAGCTCACAGAGACCGCCACCGTTTCTTATGAACTTATACACATTGCTGTGTGCAATAGCAGAGCCTGTGCACTGGAAGGCGAAATCTGCAAGATAGCCGCCAAAAGCAGCTTTAACGCCGTCCGCAAGTGCTTCGACGCCTTTGAAGTTTTTGAAGTTAACTGTGCCTGTAGCACCCATCTTTTTCGCAAACTCAAGACGCTTTT
The DNA here is from genome assembly GCA_045534775.1 of Clostridia bacterium. Classification (GTDB taxonomy): domain Bacteria; phylum Bacillota; class Clostridia; order RUG12999; family RUG12999; genus JAZOTK01. The sequence continues at coordinate 951 of JAZSKI010000051.1, forward strand.
CTTCTCCGTCAATTGCTACTATATTCTCGACTCCCATTGTACGCAGGATTGCAATACAAATAAGACCGATAGGACCGCAGCCCTGAACGGCAACTCTGCTGTTGAAGCGGAGTATTCCCGTTGTTTTTGCTCTTTCAACTGCGTGCATTAAAACAGCTGAAGGTTCAATTAAGATTCTTAAATCAAGGCTTAAATCGCTTACATTAAATACTGTAGAGCCGCCTCTTATAACTATGTAATCTGCAAACCAGCCGTTAAGATGAGTATCATCATCAGGCATGAGACCATAAACATCGGCACTTCCGACATTTTGTTTGTTCATATCAAACATTGTAATATCGGGGTCGTCTTTAAATATAAGACAAGTTACAACCTTATCGCCGATACTTAAGGGTTTACCTGCGCTGTCTTTCTTAACATTTTTACCCATTTTCACAATCTCGCCGGTACCTTCATGCCCCAGAACAACAGGGATAAGACCGAAGGGATCGCGTTTGAATTCGTGAGCATCGGTACCACAGACACCGCAACCTTCTACTTTTACAAGAATATCGTCATCACCCAGCTCGGGGATGGGGAATTCTTTGATTTCGTAGTGTTCAAGTTCGGTGAGCATTGCCGCCTTAGCTTTAGCCGGAATGTTGCCGGAAGCCTTAGCTGTTGCAACAGGGGTGCTCATACCGCTGAGCACTTCTTTTACGATTTGCTCAATCTGCTGTGAACTTATATCCATAACACTATCTCCTTTACTTTATTGTTTTAATACATTTTATCAAACATTTCTTTACCATACTGTGCCAGATATGTATCTTGCTCCTCGCTACCGCCGCTGACGCCCAGACCGCCTACTATTTCGCCATTTATCTTAAGAGGCTGACCTCCGCCGAAAATAACAATCTGTCCTTCGTTGGTAAATTGTATTCCATAGAGGGACTGACCCGGCTTTGCAAGCTCACTTAAGGTTTTTGTGGACATCTTAAGTGCCACAACGGTATAGGCTTTTTTAACTGCCACATCATAGCTGGCAATATAGGAATCATCCATACATTCAACCAATATGGGTCTTGCACCGCTGTCTGAAATTGCCACCACCGCATTTACTCCTATCTCCGCCGCTTTAGCCTCAACAAGCTCGGCTAATTTTTTGGCGGTTTTGAGGTTCATTGCGGGCTTTTCATCGGTTTTCAGAACATCACGTACAACATTTTCTATTACCCTCGATAAATCATTATTCAAGCTTATCACCCCGAATTATTTACCGAGCTGTTGCATAACCTTTTTTGCGATTTCAGCAATCAAATCGCTATCGCCGTCATTACAGGTGCACGTACCGCCGCAACCGTGGCAGCTGTCTTTACCTGCCAATTTGTTAGGACAAACATCAGCAGGGTGTTTACCTGTCATACCAAACTGTCTTCTGATTTCATAGAGACGTTTAACCTGGTCTTTAGAAAGCTCCTTAGGACCGCCAAGCTGTTTAGCCTGGAAGAGAAGCTGTGCGTAGAACTCAAGGGATTCCATCTTGTGGTAAGCCGCAAGAAGTGAATCAGAGTAAGAAAGCGCACCGTGATTTTCCAAAAGCACTGCATCATAGTACTGAAGGTACTTTGAAACTGCATCGGGAATTTCTTCTGTTGAAGGTGTGCCGTACTCAGCTATGGGAACACAGCCGAGAGCAATTACAGCCTCAGGCATAATGGGCTGTGTCAAAGGAATACCTGCAATAGCAAAGCTTGTTGCATACACGGGATGTGCGTGAACTACAGACTGAACGTCAGGTCTTTCCTTATATACACGCATGTGCATCTTGATTTCTGAAGATGGTTTGAAGTTGCCGTTAGCCTGAATAACCTTCCCGTTTGCATCAACCTTACAGATATAATCGGGAGTCATAAAACCCTTACTTACGCCTGTAGGTGTGCAAAGAAACTCATTATCAGATAACTTAACAGAGATGTTACCATCATTTGCCGCAACCATGCCTCTGTCATAAATTCTCTTACCAATGTCGCAAATTTGTTTCTTGATTTCGTATTCTGATACCATTGTACATTTCTCCTTTATGTTTATTTTGTGTACCATTTGAATTTATAGTTAATATTATTACTATACTTATATTGTATCACTATTTTTTTGGTTTGTCAATAGTTTTTCTGTGTTTTTGTTGTTTTTTGTTGTTTTTTATTTTTTTAGGTACTCAAGCAACTCGTCAATACCCTCTCCGCCTTTGGAATTTACCTTGAAAATCTTAGTACAGCCCGACAGCTCCAACCAGTTTTCCACCATTGGAATATTGGCTTCTTCCCTGTCAATCTGCGTTATAATTCCTATAACCTCACGATTGGTCTGGCTTGTGATATTAGGTGGAAAGAGAGTGTAGGTTTCTGTGGCGCTCACTAAAATCCCTACCACATCAGCTTCATAGGCGTACAGAGCCAAAGCCCTGCCAAGCCCCTTACACTGGGCATATTCGCCCGGCGTATCAATAATTACAGCCCGATAATCTATGTACTGAGTTTTGTGATATTCTGTTTTTTCGCCCGAAAGTGCCTGAGTAAGTGTGGTTTTGCCCGCACCGCTTTTTCCCATAAGTATCAGTTTCTTCATGTCTTTGTTATCCCGCAAACTGTAAATTTAAGAACATCACGGCTGTAGTCGGTAAGTGCCTTAAGGGAGGCTTCTACCTCCGACACGGTACCGGTTATAATCAGCGTACCGCTGAATCTGTCAACAAAGCCCAAATCTGCTCCCGAGGCTTTTGTGGCAATATCCGCTAAGATTATTGCCGTCTCTGAGGGTGATACCGTAGTAATACCTATAGCTGCTTTTGAATAATCCACAGCAGGGTCAAGGCCCAGCTTGCGGTACAAAATCTTATCGGGGTTTGCTATGATATGTGCAAGAGTTATTTGTTTACCGGGTACAAGCTCTTGTACAATTCTCATTTTGTCCTGAAATGAAAGGTCCATTTTATCCTCCTATCTGGCTTTTCAACCCAAAGCTTGCCGCTACTTCTATAAGACGTTGCATCTTTTCATCGGTAGGCGGAACCAAATCCTCAAGCTCGTATTTCCTGCCCAAGCCCTTATATTTATCAAGTCCCATTTTATGATAGGGCAAAAGATGGATTTCCTTTACGCCCGGCAGGGTTGCCGCAAATTTTGCTATATCGGCAATTTCCTTTTCCGTATCGTTAAAGGTGGGTATTACGGGCACTCTTATAATAAGCTCCGTCATATCAGATTTGGCTATTTTCCCTGCGTTCTCCAATATAAGCTTATTGGATTTGCCCGTAAAGCGTTTATGCTTTTCTTCATCAATATGTTTAATATCCATCAGATAACAATCAAGATGCTCCAGGTATCTCTCTATGACCTTGAACTCGGCGTAGCCCGTAGATTCCATAGCAGTACTGATACTGTTTTCCTTACAGGCTCTCAGCAGTGATGTTGCAAAATCAGGCTGGCATAAAGACTCGCCTCCGGAGAGGGTTATCCCTCCGCCTGACCTACGGTAATAAGGCATATCCTTTTTCACCGTTTCAAGCACCTCTGCTACAGTGACGTCTCTGCCTACCACCTTAGTTTTGCCGCCCATCTCCATAGTCTGAATATCATATTCCTGAGATTCGGGGTTACAGCACCATTTACATCTCAGCGCACAGCCTTTTAAAAATATTATGGTTCTTATTCCCCGCCCGTCGTGGATAGAAAATCTTTGTATATCAAATATTCTTCCTTTTGTATTAAGGTAGCTTTCCAAGCCTCTCTACCCCCTTACAGTCCCGACTGCTCGGTTCTGTTTATAATATCATCCTGCAAGGACCTTGAAAGGGTTGTGAACAATGCGCTGTAGCCTGCAACACGTACCACAAGTCCTTTATAGTTTTCAGGATTTTTCTGTGCATCCAGAAGTGTCTCGCGACTTACTACGTTAAACTGCATGTGGCTACCCTTCTGGTCAAAATATCCTCTTACAAAGGAACAGAAGCCTTCAAGACCGCTTTTGCCTCTAAGGGCAGAAGGATGGAATTTCATATTGAAGAGCGTACCGTTGGAAGCTATGAAATGGTCAAGCTTTGATACAGAGTTAGCCGATGCCGTAGGACCGTTAACATCACGACCTGCCGCCGGTGATACACCGTCTGCAATAGGCTTGTATGCCAATCTGCCATCGGGAGTTGCTCCCGTCTGTGCACCTAAGGGTACGTTTGCCGATACGGGGTACAGACCTGCCTGGTACTGACCGCCTCTCGGGTTTTTGTAGGCTTCTATGGGTCTGGTATAGGTATAAGCCACATCCCTCGCCAGCATATCAACCTCTTCAATATCGTTACCGAATTTCGGTGATTCGTTTATCATTTCAAGGATTTCTCTGTATCTTGCATCCTCGCTGCTGCCGTAGGAGGCTACAGCTTCGTAGATTTCCTTAATTTTTGTTTCATCAACCTTTACGCCCTGACCTGCAAGCTGAACCGCAACCTTCTCCGTCAGCTCCTGAGCACGCTCGCCGCTGATGCCCTGACCGAAGTTGGCATCAAGAGCTTTCTTAAGCTCTGCTAAAGTAAATTTCTTTTGTTCAAACACCAGAGTCTTAACTGCGTAAAGCGCGTCCGCCATATTGGCAATACCGAAGCCCTGAGGACCTGTGAAGTTATATACTGCACCGCCCTCCTGAACGCTTTTACCTCTCTTGATACAATCTTCTATCATGGAAGAAAGGAAGGGAAGAGGTCCGCGCTGTGCGTGAGCCACGTCAATGGCGTTATCGGCGTTAACCAATAATTCTATCATATAATCGTTCTGCTTTTTATAAGCACCGTAAAATTCTTCAAAGGTTTTAAAGGTGGTTACGTCACCTGTTCTGGGTCCTACCTGAACGCCCTTATCTACACCGTTTGAGAATACCAGCTCCATAGGACGGCACATATTATAGAACGCCGCATCGTGCCAGCCGTCTGTTTTACCGGATTTCTGCGGTTCAACACAACCGATGATATTATAATCACGGGCATCCTCAAGAGTAAGTCCTCTGTTTACAAGAGCAGGGATTATAACCTCGTCATTGTAGTATGCAGGGAAACCGATACCCGTTCTTGTAAGTTCTGCCGCCTTCATCATAAAATCGTGGGGTGTGTTGTTCCAGATACGTACCGAAAGGGAAGGCTGGGGTAAAAATACGTTCATACTCGCCTGTATAGTCATAAAGGACAAATCGTTGGTAGCATCTCTGCCATCAGAGGTCTGACCGCCCGCTATAAGGTTCTGGAACATACTGTAGCCTGCAAAGCCTGCGGCTGATGCCGCATCACGGCATTTGCTCAGGTCATTGAGCTTTACCCACAGACAGTCGATAAGCTCCTGCGCAAATTCGGGAGTGATTTTACCGCTGTCAAGATCTGCTTTATAATAAGGATACATATACTGGTCAAAACGTCCCGGAGAGACGGAGTGACCGCTGGATTCCGTCTGAATAAGCATCTGAATAAACCAGAAGGACTGACACGCTTCATAGAAGCTTTCCGCACCGTTTTCAGGCACCTTTGCACAGTTTTTCGCTATTATAAGAAGCTCTTTTTTTCTAGTAGCGTCTTTTTCCTTCTCTGCCTCTTCAAGAGCCAGCGCCGCATATCTCTTTGCGTATTCGCAAACTGCCTGACAGCTTTCGATTACTGCTTCCAAAAAAGCACATTTTGTAACGTAATCAGCTTCTGTCATATCGAGCTTTTTCAGCTCTGCTTCCGCCTCGGCAATAATCCCCTTGTAACCTGCTTTGAGGATTTTGCCGTAGTTTACGGTAACGTGACCTACACCGTTATAGAAATAGTTGCCCGGAGTAAAAATATTATGTTCAATGGCAAGCTTGGTCTCATCTCTCATAAGAGCTGTTGCCAAATCACTGGTAGTTTTTCCCTTCCAATATTTATAAACCTCACGGAGCGTCTTTTTTGTTTCTTCTGATATGTAAAAGGGGTCAGCTGCACGGTGCTCAACCGTATCGAATTCCTCTTCTAACCACTCAAAGGAATATTCAGGAAAAACCTGACAGCTTCTCGGCCTTTTGGTATTACTTCCCACAATCAGCTCATAGGGACGGATTGTTATAGGTATATTTTTCAGAATATGCGAGAATGCTTTTCCGCGTCTTTTGATTATAGGCTCACCCTCTGTTGCCTTATAGCTTTCCGTAAGAAGTACAGCTCTGTCCGCCTCAATCTGAGGCATCTTTGCAAACAAATGGTCAACCAGCTTTGAAATTCTTTCTGTTTTCCCGATTTTGTAATCAGTATATTTCATCTTCATCTTCCTCCCTGTATTAATTCTTTTATAGTTTCTGCAACATTATCCGTTTTATATCTTGCCAGCATTTTCACCTGTGAAATTGCGTTTTCCGTACTGTAGCTGTGTTTTACGACCTTCAGCATTCCGACATCGTTGTAGCTGTCTCCGAAGGCCGCCGCCTCTTCGGCGGTTATTCCCAGCCGGTCAAGCAAAAAGCTTACCGCCTTTGCCTTATCCGTATCGGGTGCCGCATATTCAATCAAAGCTCTGCCGTCATAAACTCTTTTAAGAAGCCTGTTGGCTTCGGCATAATGGCAAAGCCTTGAATTGGAGCTTCCGCTTTTCAGTACCATTTTATAAACCTTATCGGTGCTGTATGTATACCTTTCGGTGTCCTTTGAAAAGGGTTCCAGCCTTTTTAAGGTATCGGGTGAAATTGGATTTTCAAAAATCACCTCGCCGCCATTTATGACAAGAGCACCGTCATAGCAAATAAAATACATTTTCTCTGTTACGTTACAGAATATTTCCCGAAGCTCACGGTAGCTTCTTCCGCTTGCCGCCGCAAAGGTGACCCCGCTACGCACCGCCGAGTTTATCGCCTCCGACACGTCCGCGGTTAATATTTTTTCGCCGCGAGGAAGAATAGTTCCGTCTACATCGCAAATAATAATTTTAATTTTTTCCGACATCCAAACTACCTCCTCTATTATATTATACAACACTTTTTTCAAAAAGTCAATAGCAAACAAAGAAAAAACCACAATAAAACAAACAAAAAAAGAAAAAAGCTCAAAAAACTCTTTAAAAATCACATATTTTTATTTAAAAGTAAATTTTTTGTTAATTCTATTGCATTTTTTATTTTTTTATGGTAAAATATATTCGTACATATATATAAGGTAGGTATTTTTATGTTCGGTTACGTAAATGTTTTGCAGGACGAGCTTAAAATCAAAGAATTCAAACTTTTCAAAGCCTATTACTGCGGTCTTTGCAAACGTCAGGGCGAGCTGTTCGGTAATCTTTCCCGACTTGCGCTCAGCTATGACTTTACTGCCCTTGCGGTAATCTTAGACAGCCTTGAGGAGGCTCCCGCCGAAGTTGATGCCGGCAAATGTCTGCTTCATCCCTTGCAAAAAAGACCGATAGTCAGAAGGTGCGACAGCCTTTCCTACTGTGCCTGTATGAGCGTGGCACTTACCTATTTCAAAATAAAAGACGACCTTGTCGATGGTGGTTTTTCAAAAAAAGCAGCGGCTCTGCCTGTTTTTAAAAGCGCTTTAAAAAAAGTAAAAAAGGATTATCCCGAAAAAATCGGTGTTCTCGAAAAATCTCTGACCGACCTTGCGGCACTTGAGAAGAGAAATTGTAAAAACATAGATTCGCCTGCAAAGCTCTTCGGCGAGCTGATGGCAGAGCTGTTTGATTACGGTGAAAAAAACTCCCGTGTACTGACGGCTTTGGGCTATAATTTAGGCAGGTGGATTTATATTATTGATGCCATTGATGATTTTGAAAAGGATGTTAAACGCGGCAGCTATAATCCCTTTTCCTCATCAGATGATATTGTGGCAAGCCTGCCGTCTCTGTGGTATAATATGTCGGAAATTGCGGCTGCCTACGAGCTGCTTGATATAAAACACAACAAGCCTTTAACCGATAACATTATTTATCTTGGTATAAAGGGTGCTACCGAAAAGGTAATAAAAAAATATGAAAATAAACAAATGAATGGAGAAGATTATGGACGCATATAGTATTTTAGGAATATCAAAATCGGCTACCCAAGCCGAAATAGATGCTGCCTTTCGCAGTCTTATGGAGAAATACAGCGAGGAAAAATATTCAGGAAATCCTCTGTCTGATTTGGCGTCGAAAAAACGTCGTGAGCTTGAGAGTGCTTATGATACCATTATAAAGGAACGTGCAAAAGCGCAGAGCGAAAACTCAAACGAAGCAAAATTTCAAAGCAATACAACCTATTCTTCGGATGGCAGCGATCCCCGTTATTCCGATATAAGACAAAAAATCGAATACGGGGATTTGAATAACGCTTCCAGAATTCTGCAAAGCATTTCCGTTCGGGATGCGCAGTGGTATTATCTGTCGGGGTGTATTGCTCTTCGCCGCGGTCTCTACAACGAAGCTTATATGAATTTTCGTACCGCAACGGATAAAGACCCCTCCAACGCCGAATACCGTAATGCTTATATGAGAATGGAACAGCAGTCGGGCAACTACCGCAATGTAGGTGCCGATATGCAACAGGCACAGTGCTGTAACTGTTGCAGTAATCTGTTGATTGCCGACTGTTGTTGCGAATGTCTTGGCGGAGATTTAATTTCCTGCTGTTGATAAAGGATAGGAGCTGATAACATTGAAATTTGACTTTAATACAAAGCACACCACTACTGCCGTATATGCCTTTCTGGTTATAGCCTGTGCTATTATTTTCAATGCGTTTGTAACTAACTTTGAAACCGTTTTAGATTATGCCGGTATTGCGATTTCTCTTATAATGCCGTTTATTATAGGTTTTTGCATAGCCTATCTTTTAAATCCCCTGATGAAAACCTACGAGACCCTTTGCGGCAGGCTTGATAAAAAGGGTAAGACGGCAAAGTATCGTCGGGTAATTTCCGTTATTTTGGCATATTTAACCGTAGTTCTTTTAATTACGGTCTTCATTTGCATTATCAGTCCGCAGATTAAAGACAGCGTAGTTACCTTAGTACGTAATGTGCAGGTATGGATGCCGAAATTTATAGAATATATCCATCCTATAATCAAGGATTCGCAGATTGTAGAAGTCCTGAGCCAACAGCTGAGCGGTATATTTAACAATTTAGGCAACCTGCTGTTGGAATATTCGGGTAATTCCATTTCAGGTATTTTAGGCGGTGTTAAAAACGTAACAGGTATGCTTTCCAATATTCTTTTGGGATTCATTATTTCTGTTTATATGCTTTTAGGCAAAGAAAAATTTGCATCTCAAATCAAAAAGCTTATGACAGTTTGTATGCGCCCTGCCCGTGCGGATAAAATAATTGCTGTCTGTGATGATGCCCATAAAATTTTCTCATCCTTTTTGATGGGAAAAATCGTAGACTCCATTATAATAGGCGTGCTTTGTACCATAGGTATGAGTATATTAAGACTCCCCTTCGCCGCTCTCGTAGGCTTTATAGTGGGAGTAACCAATGTAATTCCTTATTTCGGGGCCTTCTTTGGCGGTATTATCGGAATACTTATAATTCTGGTGGTATCCCCCATCAAAGCTCTTTGGTTCGGAATATTCATCCTGGTACTGCAACAGATTGACGGTAACGTAATCGGTCCGAGAATACTCAGTAGCTCAACGGGACTCTCTGCCTTCTGGGTAATCTTTGCCATTATAATCGGCGGTGGTCTTTTCGGAATAGTGGGAATGTTTTTGGGAGTTCCCGCCTTCGCTCTGATTTATGCTCTCGTCCGCTCGTATATTAACAAAAAAATGGAGGAAAAACAGTAATGGCTTTTTTGACCTGCAATTTCAGCTCCGAGACACTTGGGATGGATACTTCCGTTAACGTAGTCCTTCCCGAGGGCGTAAGCGGGAAATTTAAGACTCTTTATCTGCTTCACGGGTTATCAGATAATTATTCAAATTGGGTACGCCGTTCCTCTATTGAACGCTACGCCTGTGAAAAGGGAATAGCCGTAATTATGCCTGACGGCGGCAGAAGCTTTTATACAGATATGGCTTACGGTCCGAGGTATTATACCTATATTGCACAGGAATTACCCAAAATCTGCCGAAGCTTTTTTAACATAAGCGACAATCGTGACGATACCTTTGTAGCAGGGCTTTCCATGGGCGGTTACGGTGCCTTTAAGCTGGCACTTAAAAACCCCGATAAGTACTGCGGTGCGGCAAGTCTTTCAGGGGTGCTTGATATAGAGGCGGCAATGAAAAGGAATGCCTCGTGGAAGGATGAAGCCATACTTATACTGGGAGAAAACCCGTCTCTTGAAAACAGCTCCGAAAATCTGTTTTATTTACTGAAAGAGCTTGATAAGACTCATTGTAAAAAACCCCGTCTTTACCAGGCCTGCGGCACAGAAGATTTTTTATATGAAGAAAATGTGAGCTTCCGAAGGGTTGTCGCCACCTCAGATATTGAACATTTCTACGAAGAAGGTCCCGGCGACCACAGCTGGGAGTTCTGGGACACCTATATAAGAAAAGCAATAGACTTTTTAATCAAATAAAAAAATATGCGATTCAGAGCCTCTCTCCGAATCGCATATTTCATATTAATTTTCTTTGCTTTCGTCTTCAATTTGTTTCATCCATTTCCTATCGAGAAAACATCCGACTCCTAAAGCTGTCATCCGCATGACAATAGCTACCATATAACAAAACAGCGCCAGCGCATCAATCATTCTGCTTTTCACTATAATACCAAACTGAAGATACAGAAAATCTGTTACATATTTATAATAAATAACCACTGCCGCAATGTCAAACAATATGGAACCAAACGCCAATATTTTATATACCACGCCGCTTGATATAACGCCGTATCTTTCGCAAGCCATCAAATCATATATCGTATAGCTTATGGCCAGCATAAACACCGCCATCATAATTCCATAGAGTGTAATAACAAAAATCAAAGGTTCAACCTCACCCAGCAAATAACATTGCCATACCAATACCATACACAGAGTAAACAAAACTATATTTACAATTGCCGTAGCTTTTGTAAGCTTTTCCACATAAATTGAAAGGATATAGCTTATAAGATAACCTATCAGAAAAACATACCCCACCGTATGAGTTCCGCTTATAATAAGGTTCCTCATTGATACAGACATAATTATACTCTGAGGAAGTGCACTCGGCGTAACTCCTATCATAAATATAAATATAACATAAAATAAAATGCAAAACATTCCAATAATGCCCATCAATTCAACAAGTAACCATCTTGTCTGTTTCATAACATTTCCTCCATTCGCCCATTTCTAATCTTTGCCTTATATACTTAAAAATTCAGGTACTCCGTCAACGTAGCTTGGCAATACATCTCCCTGAATTAAAGGCAATAGGTACTCTGTCATTTCGTCCGTAACGTCGTTACCGTTTTTTATCCATTTCCCGGGGACTACCCTTTCTTCATTGGCAATTCCGCTGATTTCTCTGCTTTCTATCTCTATTTTATACGGGTTATTGCTTATTCTCTTGTAAACCATCATTCTTCCGGTTTCGCCCTTTTCAGCGGCCTCAACGCCCTTTCGTCCTACCTCAAAGGCTTCTTCCATATCAACGAAAGACGCTATATGACTGCCGCATCTTTGCATTACGTTCAGTTCAATACCTCGAGCTTTGAATCCCAAAATTTCCCTTACCTTATTTTCAAGCACCTTTGCTGTTCCGCTTAAGTTTTTATGGCCGAAAATATCCGTAAGTCCGTTTGAGGCACTTTCGCAAACATAAGTACCGTCAGCATATTTTATTCCTTCCGAAACAGCTACCACCACGTTATTGATCCCCTGTTTGTTCAGCGCTTTTATGTCTCCGATAAATTTCTCATCGGAAAACTCCGTTTCAGGCAAATATATCAGATGAGGCGCTTTCAGCTTTTCATTTCTCGCCAAAGCAGTTGCGGCTGTTAACCATCCTGCGTTTCTGCCCATTACCTCAATAACGGTAACGGAATTCAGAGAATATACATTGCTGTCAAGTCCTATTTCCCTGACTGTAGTCGCCAGATATTTCGCCGCCGACCCGAAGCCCGGAGTATGGTCTGTTTCCATAAGGTCATTGTCTATGGTTTTCGGAATACCGATAATCCTTATATCACTACCTGTTTTTTCAGCATAAACCGATAGCTTATGTACCGTATCCATAGAATCATTACCGCCGATATAAAAGAAATATCCTATGTTATATTTTTCAAAAACATTAAAAATCTCACGATAAATCTCATCGTTCACATCGCCGGGAAGCTTGAACCTGCACGCCCCTAAAAAGGATGACGGGGTTTTCTTCAGCAAAATCTTTTCCTTCTCCCCTTTAAGAATCTGTGCCATATCAACAAAGGCTTCCTCAATCACTCCGCGAATACCATATCTCGCGCCGTAAACCTTATCAATTTTTCCGCTTTCCATAGCCGCCGCGGCAGCTCCGCAAAGAGACGAGTTAATAACAGCCGTCGGTCCTCCTGACTGACCTATGATACAATTTCTCATATTTCCTCCCTGTTAAAGCACCTTGCTCAAGAATAACTGTGTTCTCGGGTTCTGAGGATTTGTAAATATCTCCTCAGGCGAACCCTCTTCCATAATTTTTCCTTCGTCCATAAACAGTACCCTGCTTGCAACCTCTCTTGCAAATCCCATTTCATGAGTTACCACAACCATAGTCATACCCTCTTTTGCAAGCTGTTTCATAACATCAAGCACCTCGCCTACCATTTCAGGGTCAAGCGCCGAGGTCGGTTCGTCAAAAAGCATTACATCGGGATTCATACAGAGCGCCCGAACTATGGCAACACGCTGTTTCTGCCCGCCTGAAAGCTGTGCAGGATATGCTTCCGCTCTGTTACCAAGTCCCACTCGTTTCAGACTTTCAACAGCGCGGTTTTCCGCTTCCTCCTTAGACATCTTCAAAAGCGTCATGGGAGCGATGGTCAGATTTTTCAAAACCGTCATGTGAGGAAATAGATTGAACTGTTGGAATACCATTCCCATTTTCTGGCGGTGAACATTGATATTTACCGAAGGATTGGTAATATCCACCCCTTCAAAATAAATTTTTCCGGAGGTTGCCTGCTCCGTCAGATTAAGAGACCGCAAAAAGGTAGATTTTCCCGACCCGGAAGGTCCGATAATAACCACAACCTCGCCTCTTTTAATCTCCGCGCTTACATTCTCAAGAGCATGAATTTTACCGTCATCACCATAAAATTTACACAAATTTTCCGTTTTAATCAAAATATTATCTTTCATCGCTTCTGAGTCTCCTTTCGAGCCGTCCCACAAGCCAGGTAAAGAACATTACCATTATCAGGTATATAATGGCGATGGCAAAGAGTGGCCAAAAGCTCTGATATGTAACTCCCCTGATTATATTTGCACCTCTTGTGAGGTCTGTAACTCCCACGTAGCCCGCTATAGCTGTTTCCTTAAGAAGCACTATGAACTCATTGGCAAGTGCAGGAAGTATGCTCTTAAAGGCTTGCGGGATTACTATGTACCACATGGTCTGGATATAATTAAAACCAAGGGAACGACCTGCCTCTGACTGTCCCTGGTCTACACTCATAATGCCTCCGCGGATTATTTCGGCAACATAAGCACCTGAATTAATACCAAAGGCTATTATGCCGCACAGCATTTTATTTTTTGAGCTTGCCATAATTATAAAGAATATTATAAGAATTTGCACCATTGACGGCGTGCCTCTTATAACCGTAAGATAGATTTTTGAAATCTCATTACCTATACAAAGAAGTCCCTTCCCTATACCTTTTCGCATCACCTTATATTCTTTATCATAGGTTGCACGAATACCTGCAATTACTACCCCCAGCACAACTCCAAGGAGTAATGAAAAAAAGGTAAGTATCAGAGTGTTTCCTATACCTTCGGTAATATATTTCCATCTGTTATCTTCAATAAAAGCCGTATGAAAATCCTTCACCAGCTTGCTGATCCATTCCGGCATCTGTTCATTCCTCCCTAAGTTCAAACCTGAGTACCGGCAGCTAAAACCGCCGCATACCACACGTTTTTCTGTTCAAAACATAAATAGGGCTGTCATCCGTAAAGACACAGCCCCAAATTAATAATCGCCTTATTCCGCCGGAATATATTTATCTATAATCTTCTGTACACTACCGTCTGCAATGAGTTCTTCCAATGCAGAATTGATTTTTTCATGAAGGTCGCTGTTGTCCTTTGCCACAGCAATAGCATAATCCTCTACAATATATTCTGTATCAAGAATCTTAAGACCTGCATTCTTTTCTACAAACACTTTAGCGGGTTCATTGTCAATAACAACACAATCAACCTTACCCGATGTAAGCGCCATTATAGCATCTGCACCTTTGTTGAAACGTTCAATAGTTCCAAGCCCTTTATCTTCAATATCACCTGTACAGTAGAGGTCGCCTGTTGTAGCAAGCTGAACACCTACCTTGTGGTTTGCACCTTCAGCAAACAAATCATCAACACTTGTTATCTTGGAATCTTCTGTTACAATAACAACCTGAACGCCCTGCGCATAAGATTTTGTAAAGCTAACCTGTTCTTTACGTTCGTCCGTAACCGTAAGACCTGCCATACCAAAATCATATTTTTTTGTTTGTACGCCGGGAATAATTGAGTCAAAATCAACGTGCTCAATAACAAGCTCTTTGCCGATTTTCTCAGCTATAAGACCTGCTATTTCAGCATCAATACCAACCACTTTGTCGCCTTCAAAAAATTCATAAGGCGGGAACTCTGCGTTGGTTGCCATAGTTAAAGTTTTGCTTCCTGAATTTGCTCCGCAACCGGAAAGCATTGTTACTGCTGCAATTACAGCTACTGCCAAAGTCAATATTTTTTTCATAATCTCTTCCTCCAAAATATTATTTTGTTTTCGGGAAACTCACTTTCCGAACACCTTATGTATATAATAACACAAGTTTAAAGAAAAATCAAGCATTTTTTTACCAATATTCAGTCGCGTTTTTCATAAAAAATATCCAAATTTCTTTATATTTCATAGTTATTCTGCCTTTTTTGATTTTTTTCTTTTGGTAAAAATAGATAAAATTTGTATAATTTATTAGCAATTTTTTCAAAAAATATAAAAAATACTTGACAGGTTTATAAAAATAGTGTAAAATAGGATTAGCATACAAATTATAAGGGAGGCGAAGAAATGCCCGTTATGCCTTCTGCAATCGGTTCGGATATGGCGGCGCTGTCTGATGAAGAGCTTGTTGATATAGCTCGTACAGGCGATGATGCGGCTTTTGAAATCTTGATTTCAAGGTACAAAGCAAGTATAGTTTCCCGTGCCAGAACATATTTCCTCCGCGGTGCAGATAAAGAGGACATTTTTCAGGAAGGCATGATTGGTCTGGTGAAGGCCATCCGCGATTATAAAAGCGATAAGGCAACAGGTTTTAAATCCTTTGCCGAGCTTTGCATTACCAGGCAGATAATAACAGCCATCAAGGCCGCCACAAGGCAGAAGCACATCCCGCTTAATTCTTATATATCACTCTATAACAGTGACGGCTCCGGCGAGGATGATCGTATGCTCATTGATTCCATTGAGTGTGATTCCGGTTCAAATCCCGAAGAATATTTGATATTAAACGAAAGCTATAAGCGGATTGATAAAAAATTGTTTCAGCTTCTCAGTAAATTTGAACGGGTGGTTCTTGAGCATTACGTTGACGGGAAAAGCTATGCGGAAATTTCTACTATAATAAACCGACCCGTAAAATCAATTGACAACGCCCTTCAGCGGATAAAACGTAAATTGGAAAAATGTTATGAAACCATTTCATAGTTATTAAGGCTTATGCCTTTATAAAAATAAATAATCCGACGACCTTAAATTACTACTCTGCACGGCATAGAGGACATTTAAGTCGGATAAACAAAGTGAGGGAAACGAAATGTACGAAGACAAAACTTTAACGTGCAAGGACTGCGGAAAGGAATTCATATTCACAGCAGGTGAACAGGAATTCTATGCAGAAAAAGGCTTCCAGAACGAGCCTTTAAGATGCAAAGAATGCAGAGACGCACGCAAAAAAAGCATGAGAGGCGAAAGAGAGATGTATACTATCACTTGTGCAGAGTGTGGTGCAGAAGCTCAGGTTCCTTTTGAACCCAAAAACAACAAGCCTGTATTATGCAGTGAATGTTTCGCAAAATCCAAGGCCGAATAATCTCCATAAAGGAACATCTGAGAGGACGTATGTCCTCTTTTTTGTTTTTGAGGTTTGATTTTTTATAAAAATATTACATTTTCGGTATTGCTTTTTTGACCGTTATGTGTTATGCTGTGTATATCTGAATAATAGTGAGATGTTTTTTATATTGATAAACGCTAAAAAAATTATTCAATTCGTATTGACGAGGAAAAGGGGTTTATTTCTTCCCTTGAAATTTTAGGCAAGGACTGTATAAGTGCAGAAAAACTGCCGCTTTTTGCGGTTCAGCTTCGAGACGAAAACGCTGAGATAATCAAAACCGATGCCTTTGATGGCGAGTTGATTTCTGCAGAAAATAAAGATAACCTCTGCGCTCTCACCTACGGGAACTTTACCGCCGCAGACTTAACTGTCACGGTTACCTCCCGCACCCGGAAAATGGCAGAGCGAAGCTATGATAAGGATTTTCAAAAAGCTGAATAAAGAGCTGAAGGAAAAATGCTTAAAGCTAAAAAGCTTGAAAATACGGATAAATTTGTACTAAACTTAAAGTCAGGGGCAAAAACCCTTTGCGACTCGCTCCTGACATCAAGACGGCAGTCACCTGACGACAAGGTTAAACAGGTAACAGTAAGCTTTCTTAACAAAGAACAGACCTGTATAGTTGACGGCGCAGAGCTAACGGTTGCTCCTCTGAATGCAGCCCGGATTGATTAATACTTAAAATTATACGGTTGTTTTTCAGCCGTCTGATAAATAAAGGAGGAAAATATTATGGCACAGCTTGACAAAAACACCGTTTCGGCTGAGAATCAGCTCAAATACGGCAATTACATTACCTTTTTCGGTGATGAAGGTCCTAAAATTATTTTTGCAGGCAACTCAATAACACGTCACGGTGTTAAAGAAGACATCGGTTGGTTTGGTGATTGGGGTATGGCAGCATCTTCTATTGACAAGGATTATGTTCACATCCTTATGAAAATGGTTTCTGAAAAAATTAAAGCACGTTTTTGCGTTGCACAGGTTTCCCGCTGGGAAATGCAATATAACACAGGCGAAAATGTTTTTGAAGATTTTACCCCAGCTCGCGATTTTGATGCCGATATAATCATTACACGTTTTGTGGAAAACTGTCCTCACAACGATTCCTATGACGAGTTTTTTTATAAAAAGTTTGAAGAATTTATAAACTACCTTAACAAAAGCGGCAAATCAAAAATCATTATAACTACCGGCTTCTGGCATCATCCTGCAGACGAACAGCTCAGAATATACGCAAAAAATAACAATCTCCCTCTGGTAGAATTAGGCGACCTCGGCGAGCTTGACGAAATGAAAGCCATCGGTCTTTTCGACCACGGCGGCGTAGCCAACCACCCCGGCGATAAAGGTATGGAGGTCATTGCCGACAGAATCTGGGAAGTTCTTGAAAAAATGATATAACTAAGCTGCGGAGATTATCTTGAAAAAGATAACCTCCGCCTTTTAATGCACGAATATTCTGCTCAGCTGCAACGTAGGGACAGCTGCCCTCATCTGACCGTTCGGGTCGATGTAGGCATCGACTCCTGCCCCACAGGCAATTCATCTAAAGCTTTAAACTCAAACCCGCGGTTTTTTATCTCTGTTATTATCCCCTCCAGCCCTTTCGCGTTATCCTCCGATACGGCGTGCATCAGTATTATTGCGCCGCTGTGTAAATTATTTAAAACACTGTCGGTGACGTATTTTACGCCTTTGGGATTTTTTACATCCCAATCCATATAGGCAATGCTCCAGAAAATGGTTTTATAGCCCAATTCTTCCGTCATTGCCATAGTCCTCTCGCTATGCTCTCCCATAGGCGGTCTTAAATATTTCATTGTTTTTCCTGTCATACCGTAAAAATCCCGTTCCAGCCCCAGTATTTCCTCCTCCAGCTCATCCCTGTCCTTTACGGCAGGCATCGAAGGGTGATTTACCGTATGATTTCCTACGATGTGTCCTTCCTCCACCATTCTTTTTATCAGCTCTGTTTCCTTCTTCAGATACGGTCCCGTCACAAAAAACGCTGCCGGTACATTATGCTTTTTCAGTACATCAAGAATTTGCGAGGTATAGCCGTTTTCATAGCCCTCATCAAAGGTCAGATATACCTCTTTTTTCGTTTCGTCGCCCGTGTAATATCCCGAATATTCGCTCAGAAGCTCCGTTTCACCCGGATTTATGTCGGGTCTTGCACCAAGGTTCTTTTTAAGTCCCCATTCCATTTTCCTGTTGCTAAGCTCCCATATATCCATATCGCCCGTAACTCCTACATAGCTCCCTCCGCAACCGCCGAGGCAGAGGCAAAGTAACACGCAAAATATTATTTTTTTCATACCAAACCCTCTTTTCTTATTCTTTTTTTATAAGTTTATGAAATATTTATAAAAAAATGTTGAAATGTTTTAAATTTTGTGATATACTATTGTTATGTACTATTTTTAATGAAAGACGGTTAACCGGATGTATGATGTTATTGTAATCGGCGGCGGCGCTGCCGGAATGATGGCGGCAGGTACTGCGGCTTCCTATGGTAAAAGTGTTTTAGTTATCGAAAAAAATTCCATGCTTGGTCGCAAGCTTCTTATAACAGGCAAAGGCAGGTGTAATGTCACCAACTGTGCCGACGTGGAAACAATGATGAAATCCATTACCACCAACGGAAGATTTTTATACAGTGCCTTTTCAAAATTCGACAGTAGCGATACCATCAGTTTTTTTGAAGGTTTAGGTGTGGAGTTGAAAACTGAACGCGGCGGCAGAGTTTTCCCAAAATCCGATAAATCCTCTGATATTACCGGAGCCCTGAAAGCTTATCTTTCTATGGGTGGTGTGAAAATCGAAAACGGCGAGGTCATATCGCTATCCATAGATGGCGGCATAGTTCGCGGCGTTACCCTGAGAGACGGTAATTTCTACGAGGCTTCTTCTGTCATAGTAGCCTGCGGCGGTGTAAGCTATCCTTTAACGGGAAGCACAGGCGACGGTTATCGCTTTGCCGAGGCGGCAGGACATACCGTTATCCCTCCTAAGCCCTCCCTTGTACCTCTTAATGTAAAAGAGCCGTGGGTGAGGAGCCTTCAAGGTCTTTCCCTGAAAAATGTACAGCTCAATGTATATAAAAACGGGAAATCCGTATTCTCGGATTTCGGAGAAATGCTGTTCACTCATTTTGGTGTATCCGGGCCTCTCGTACTCAGTGCAAGCTGTCATATGCGAGATTTTTCAGGTGCTCCTTATGTAATAAGTATAGATTTAAAGCCTGCCCTCGATGAAAAAACTCTCGATGCCAGACTTCTCCGCGACTTTGAGAAATACGCCAACAAGAATTTTTCCAATGCTTTAGGCGACCTTCTCCCCTCGAAGCTGATACCTGTCGTAATTGAGCTTTCGGGGATAGATGGCGGCAAAACCGTTAACCAGGTTACCCGTGAAGAACGAAGCGAGCTTATGTATATACTGAAAAATCTCGAATTTACCGTCACATCACCCCGCCCCGTTGATGAGGCTATAGTCACCTCCGGCGGCGTGTGCGTAAAGGAAGTCAACCCCTCCACTATGGAATCGAAGCTGGTGAAAGGACTTTATTTTGCAGGTGAGGTTTTAGACGTAGATGCCTATACAGGCGGCTATAATCTGCAAATTGCTTTCTCGACAGGGTATATTTCGGGTGTTTCCTGCTGATTTTTTAATATTTTCAGCTAAAATTATAAAAAATTTAAAAAAATTTAAATTTAGACTTGTTTTTTTTATAAAAAACATATATAATAGTTATGTTAGGCTTTTTACAAGTTTTACCTTGTACCGATTACTCTCCCCGCGGACGGTGAAAGGAATGATAAGATTTATGACAGATTACGGAAGTAAAAAAAGTGCAGTAGCCGCAATCAGGCTTTCACTGACCTCCACCCGCGAGTCGGAGGCGGCACTTGAAGCCGAGCTTTTGAAGGTGGGTATAAATTGCGTTGCCGTAGATTTCGGCGGTGAATATGTAAATTCATTTATGAAAATAATTGAAAACACTATAGTTGCCGCTAAGAAAAAAGGTCTTATCAGCTCCAGCCATAACGAGGAGGGTGCCGTAGCAGGTGCTGTTCATGAAGCCATGAATCAGCTCATGTCTAAGGCTATGGGTCTCAACATCGGCGGGAAAATAGCCGTTGCCAGGTACAAGGATAATATCAGCGTTGCATTTTTCGTTGGCATAGGTCTGCTCCACCTTGACGAGGTGGGTATAGGTCTGGGTCACCGTGTTGTATAGGAGGAATTTCAAATGAGTCATGTTCAGATTGCAATAGACGGACCTGCAGGTGCAGGTAAAAGCACCATAGCAAAACGGCTTTCCTCCATATTCGGATACACATACATAGATACAGGTGCTATGTACCGTGCTGTCGGGCTTTTTGCCTCACGGCACGGCATTGACAGTACAGACGGTGAGTCCTTAAGTAAGGTTTTAGATGATATTGACATAGATATAACTTATTTAGACGGCGTTCAGCATATTTTTCTTTGCGGCGAAGATGTAACCGATAAAATAAGAACACCCGAAATGTCTATGGCGGCATCCAATGTAGGTAAGCACAAGGATGTACGCCTGAAGCTGGTGGATATTCAGCGCATACTGGCTGATAAATACAGTGTAATTATGGACGGCAGGGATATTGGTACTTATGTGCTTCAGAATGCTGATGTAAAAATCTACTTAACCGCTACCGTAGAGGTTCGGGCAGAGCGAAGATATAAGGAGCTTATTGAAAAGGGTGAAAATGTCACCTATGACTATGTTTTAACCGATATGAAGCAACGCGACTATAACGATTCGCACCGCGACTTTGCTCCTCTTAAAAAAGCTGATGATGCCGTAGAAATTGATACCTCGGATTTGACCTTTGAAGAGTCTGTGCAAAGATTATATACACATATAACAGAGAGGTTGCAGAAATGAATTTATTGTATAAATTAATATCTTCCGCTGTCGCAACCTACTATCGTGTGGTCTTTTTCGCCTCCGTAACAGGACTTGAAAATGTACCGAAAGAAGGCGGGTTTCTGCTGTGTGCCAATCACAAAAGCAATAATGACCCTCCCTTTATAGCCGCATTTTTGCCGAGGCAGATAAGATTTCTCGCAAAAAAGGAATTATTTGAAAATCCTTTTTTTGGTTGGTTTATCGGCAAATTAGGTGCAATCCCCCTCAACCGCGGCAGTGCTGATACAGCCGCCATAAAAACCTCTATGTCAATTATGCGTGACGGGTTTGGACTTTTAGTATTCCCCCAGGGCGGCAGACGCAACATGCTTAAGCTTGAGGATATTCATTCCGGCGGTCCCGCAATGGCTCAGCGAGTGGGCGTTCCCATTCTCCCCGTAGGTATCTGCGGCGATTATAAGCCCTTCAGAAAAAACAAGCTGAATATCGGCAAAATCATAACCGTCGAAGAATTGAACAACGCTCTTGAAAAGGCGGAAGGTGATAAAAACGCGGCTTTTTCGGGGTTAATTTATGAAAGATTAGAGGCTTTGCTGAATGACTGATATTATTCTGGCAAAAAGTGCCGGCTTTTGTTTCGGCGTAAGACGTGCCGTTGAAGAGGCTGAAATCCTCGCCGGCGACAGTAATGACATAATTAATACCTATGGCGAATTAATACATAATCCACAGGAAGTTTCAAGGCTTTCCCGTAAAGGTCTTATCGCCGCGCACGATATAGAAAGCCTTAAAAGTAAAAAGGTAATTATCCGTACCCACGGTGTAAGTAAAAGAATTATAGAAGATTTAACCGAAAAAGGTCACGAAATTATAGACCTGACTTGTCCTTTTGTAAAAAAAATTCACAAAATTGCAAATAATGCTTGCAATGAGGGTATAAAAACTGTTATAATAGGTAATGGGGCTCACCCCGAGGTGCAGGGTATCTGCGGTTGGTGTAATGGTAACTTTCTTGTGGTATCCTCTGAGGAGGATGTTGAGAAGGTACCCGAGCAGGGTAAAATTTCTATTGTTGCTCAAACCACCCTCGACCGGGCTACCTGGGACAGGCTGTATAATATGGTTATTTCCCGTAACCCCGATTATATATTAAACGATACTATCTGTTCTGCAACCGCCACCCGTCAGAAGGAAGCCGCTGAGCTTGCCTCTCGCGTGGATGCTATGATAATAGTAGGCGGCAGAAGCAGTTCCAATACCAAAAAGCTTTATGACGTAGCGAAGAAATTGTGTGAAAACACATTTCATATAGAGCAGGCATCCGAACTCAACCTAACGGAGCTTGCCAAATTTCATACCATTGGTATAACGGCCGGAGCTTCAACTCCCGACCATATAATAAAGGAGGTATTTATTACCATGGAAAACATTAAATCACAGGATGAACTCAATTTTGAGGCAATGCTGGATGAATCGTTGAAAACTTTAAATACAGGAGATACGGTTAAAGGTATAGTCGTTGACATAAAACCCAACGAAGTTATACTTGAACTTGTAGGTTGCAAGTACAACGGTATAATTGACCTTGATAATCTGGCAACAGATACAAGCCTTACACCGTCTGACGTTGTATCTAAAGGCGAAGAAATCGAAGCATTTGTCATTCAGGTTGACGATGGCAACGGACAGGTTAGACTGTCAAGAAGAAAGCTGGAGCAGGAAAAAAGCTGGCAGAAAGCACAGGATGCTTTCAATGCAGGCGAAATCCTCACAGGTAAAATTGTTGAGATACTTCAAAACGGCGTAGTAGCTGTTTGTGACGGTCTCAGAATGTTCATACCCGCTTCTCAGGCATCTGAAAGATATATGGCTGATTTAAGCGAGCTCAAGGGTCAGGAGCTTCCTATGAGAATTATTGACATTACAGAAGGCAGACGTCGCAGAATAGTAGCGTCCATCAAATCTGTACTTAAGGAAGAAAGTCAGAAAGTCAGAGAAGCCTTCTGGGCTGATGTTGCTGAAGGTAAGGAATATGAAGGTACAGTTAAATCCATCACTCCCTTCGGTGTGTTTGTTGACATCGGCGGCGTTGACGGTTTAGTTCACGTTTCTGAGCTTTCATGGAAGAGAATTGCAAACCCTGCACAGGTTGTTAAGGTTGGCGATACTCTTAATGTATATGTAAAAGCTCTTGATACAGAGAAGAAAAAGATTTCTCTCAGCTGCAAAAAAGAAGAGGACAATCCCTGGACTAAGTTTATGGCAACCTACAAAATCGGCGACATTGCTACAGGTACTGTAGTAAGACTCGTACCCTTCGGTGCTTTTGTTGACATTGGCGGCGTTGACGGTTTGATTCACATCTCCGAAATTTCCTGGAGAAGAATTAATCATCCTTCCGAAGTCCTTAGCGAAGGTCAGTCGGTTGAAGTATTTATCAAAGAAATAGACGAAGAGAAACAGAAAATTGCTCTCGGCTACAAACGTATCGAAGACAACCCCTGGGAAATCTTCAAGAGCAAATATTCCGTAGGCGATACAGTTAAATGTAAGGTCCTCAGAATTGCGGCATTTGGTGCTTTTGCGGAGATAGTTGAAGGCGTTGACGGTTTAATTCATATTTCTCAGATTTCCAACAACCACATTGCTTCTGTAGCTGAAGCTCTCCAGCCCGGCACAGAGGTTGAAGCAAAGATTGTTGAAATTAAGGAAGAGGAAGGTAAAGTATCACTTTCCATCCGCGCTCTCTTAGAAGAAGCGGCTCCTGCTGAAAAACCCGAAGCTGAAGCTGAGACTGAGGAATTTGCTGACGTACCCGAAGGTACTCCCGTATATTCAACAGAAACAGCCGCTGAAGAAGAAGTAGTAGAAGCTGCCGAAGAAGTAGTAGAAGCTGCTGAAGAAGTAGCAGAAACAGCTGAAGATGCTGAATAATTTTTATGATTAAAAAACACAGGGGCTGTAAGTTTACAGCCTCTTGTTTTGAAATAAGGAGTTTATCATGAACGTATACGATTTTGATAAAACCATCTACGATGACGACAGTACGGCAGATTTTTACTTTTTCTGTCTGAAAAAATATCCTGCTGTTATAAAATATTTACCTCTTACAGCCTGGTCTTTTTTTCTCTATATAATCGGTGTTTATTCCAAAACCCGGTTTAAAGAAAAAATGTACAGCTTCCTTAAGGCTTTACCCGATACACCGACAGAGGTAAAACTGTTCTGGGATAAAAACATCTGTAAAATCAAGGATTTCTACAGAAAAAATCAAAAGCCTGACGACATAATAATTTCCGCTTCTCCCCGATTTTTACTTGAAGAAATCTGCGAGAGACTTGGTATAACCCACCTTCTCGCCTCAGAGGTTAACTCTGAAAACGGTACCTACAACGGCGAGAACTGCCACGGCGGAGAAAAGGTTAAACGACTGACGGAATATATGCCCGATTTTAAAATAGACGAATTTTATTCCGATTCCCTCTCTGATATGCCGCTTATGAAGCTTGCAGAAAAGGGATTTATGGTAACCGGCGATAAAATTGTACCTGTAAAAGAATACAAACCGTCAATAATCAAGAAATTTGTTAATACCTTTTTTGCCAGGGATTTTATCTCCTTTGCCTTTGTGGGCGTAATCAATACCCTTAATAATTTCATAATTTCATATATAGTGTCCTTTTGGTTTAACCCCAATATATCCTTTGTAATAGGCTATCTGGCAAGTCTCTCCATAGCATATATTTTAAACAGCTGTATCACCTTTAAGGCTCCCCTTAATTTTGTGCGGTATATTAAATTCTGTTTGTCTTACCTTCCAAATTTTGCCATTCAGAACATAATAGTGTTTATAGTGTATAATCTCTTACATCTTCACAAGGTTATTGCCTTTGCCCTGGCGGCACTCGTCGGCGTACCTGTGACCTTTATAATTATGAAATTATTTGCTTTTAAGAAAAAAAATATATAATTTCCTATTGCAATCAGGAAAAATTTATGATATACTATTAGAGTAGATAAAATTTAATATAAATCGTTGATGGAGAAAAGTAAGTATATACATACGGTCAGAGAAAAGCTGTCACGGGCTGTAAGCAGTTTACGTCACTATATATACCCAAGTTCACTCCGGAGTGCATTTCTGAAAATTAAAGTAGGTTATGTCGGTTGGAACCGTTATATTCCATAACAAGTGCTGATTATATCAGAATTTGGGTGGTACCACGGAAACAAAAGGTCTTTCGTCCCATAGGGGCGGAGGGCTTTTATTTTATATATATAAACGAAAGGAATGAATTTTATGAAAGATATGCTGATTAAAATTAAAGAAGCGGCAGTAGCGGAAATATCGGGTATAAATACCGATAATGCAGACTCTGCGGCTACTCTGGACAGCATCAGAGTAAAATATTTAGGTAAAAAAGGCGAGCTTACAGGCGTACTTCGCGGTATGGGTCAGCTTAGCGCCGAGGAACGTCCGCTTGTAGGTCAGGTTGCCAACGAGGTAAGAGAATTTATCGAAAAAAGTATCGAAGAAACAAAGGCTGTTATCAGTAAAAAAGAGATACAACGCCGTCTTGCCGACGAGGTTATTGACGTTACTATGCCCGGCACAAAATCTGCCGCAGGTAAACGCCATCCTTTAACTCAGGTATTAAACGAGGTCAAGGATATTTTTATCGGTCTCGGTTTTGAAATAGTACGGGGTCCTGAGGTTGAATATGATTATTATAACTTTGAAGCTCTTAACATTCCCAAAAATCACCCTGCAAGAGATACCCAGGATACCTTCTATATTAACGATAATATAGTATTGCGTACCCAGACCTCTCCTATGCAGGTGCGTGTAATGGAAAAAAAGAACCCGCCTATCAGAATTCTCTCTCCCGGCAGGGTTTACCGTTCCGATACCGCCGAACCTACTCACAGACCCGTGTTCCATCAGATAGAAGGTCTTGTGGTAGATAAAGGCGTAACTATGGCTGACCATAAAGGAACTCTTGAGCTTTTCGCTAAAAAGCTCTACGGTGAGAACGCAAAAATCCGTTTCAGACCTCACCATTTCCCATTCACAGAGCCTTCCGCCGAGGTAGATATTTGCTGTTTTGAATGTGGTGGTAAGGGTTGCCGTCTTTGCAAAGGCGAAGGTTGGATAGAAATTTTAGGCGCAGGTATGGTACATCCGAAGGTACTGGAAAACTGCGGTATAGATACAGAAATATACAGCGGCTTTGCCTTCGGTCTCGGTCTTGAACGTATTGTAATGAGAAGATTTGATATAAACGATTTGCGTATGTTCTTTGAAAACGATTTGCGTTTTCTCAAGCAATTCTAAGGAGGTATCAGAATATGAAGGTTTCAATGAAATGGATAAACGATTATGTAGATATAAAAGATATTTCCCCCAAAGACTATGCCGCAGGAATGACTATGTCAGGGTCTATGGTTGAAGGTATAGAAAATACAGGCGAGGAAATAAGTAATGTCGTTGTGGGTAAGATTTTATCAACCGAAAAGCATCCCGATGCTGATAAATTACAGGTATGTCAGGTAGATGTAGGCAGTGAAACAACTCAGATTGTAACAGGTGCGCAGAACATCAAAGCAGGCGATTTGGTTCCCGTAGCACTTCATAAATCCACCCTGCCCGGCGGAATTAAAATTGCCAAAGGTAAGCTCCGCGGCGTAGTATCTAACGGCATGATGTGTTCTCACGCAGAGCTTGGTATGGATATTGCCGATTATGCCGGTGCCTGTGAAGACGGTATCTTAATCATTCAGGAGGATATTAAACCGGGTACCGATATAAAAGAAGCGCTGGGTCTTGACGAAAATATCGTTGAATTTGAAATTACCTCCAACCGTGCCGATTGCTTCAGCGTAATAGGTCTCGCCCGCGAAACCGCCGTAACCTTCGGCAAAGAGCTGAAAATTAATGTTCCGAAGGCAACAGGTAACAGCGAAAACGCCGCTTCCTTTGCTTCCGTTGAAGTGGCAGACGGTGACCTTTGTCCCCGTTATGCCGCAAGAATAGTAAAAAATGTTAAAATAGGTCCTTCTCCCAAATGGATGGTAGAACGTCTTAAAAGTGCGGGCGTCCGTTCAATTAACAACGTAGTTGACATAACAAATTTCGTTATGCTTGAATACGGTCAGCCGATGCACGCCTTTGACCTTTCCTACCTTGAGGACAGTAAAATAATAGTACGTCGTGCAGATGGCGGTGAAAAAATCACCACTCTTGACGGTGAGGAAAGAACTTTAGATACAGATATGCTGATTATTGCCGATGGCAAAAAGCCCGTAGCTGTAGCAGGCGTAATGGGTGGAGAAAACTCTGAAATAAAGGATGATACAGCGGCAATTCTATTTGAATGTGCTAACTTTAACGGTGCAAGTGTTCGTATTACGGCTAAAAAGCTCGGTTTGCGTACCGAGGCTTCCTCCAGATACGAAAAAGGTCTTGACCCTAATATCATTGACGGTGCAGTAAACCGCGCCTGCGAGCTTATGGAAATGCTGGGTGCAGGCGAGGTTGTAGGCGGTATAATAGATGTTTCAAACGTGAAATCCGCCGAAAGGAAAATTCCTTTTAATCCCGATAAGATTAATGCCTTTTTAGGTACTGATATTCCTGCTGAATTTATGGTTGATACCCTTAAAAAGCTTGATTTCAAGGTAGAAGACGATATTTGTGTGCCTCCCACCTACCGCGGCGATATTGAAGCCTTTGCGGACGTTGCCGAAGAGGTAGCACGTATTTACGGTTACGACAAAATCCCTTCAACTCTCCTTAAGGGTGAAACCACCGTAGGCGGTAAGGACAGCGTTCAGAAAACCGAGGATTTAATTAACGAAATCTTAGTTGGTATGGGCGGTTACGAGATAATGACTTATTCCTTTGTAAATCCCAAAACCTTCAATATGCTCTGCCTTCCTGCTGATGACCCACGCCGCAACTGCGTGAAAATATTAAACCCCTTAGGTGAGGAAAACTCTATTATGCGAACCACCTCCATAGGCTCTATGATGGATATTCTCGTAAATAACTATAATTACAGAAATACCTCCGTAAGACTCTATGAAATCGCAAGTATATACACGCCTACGACTCCCGATAAGCTTCCTACAGAAACCAACATAATCACCATCGGTGCTTACGGGGATACCGACTTCTACGGTATCAAGGGTATGGTGGAAGAATTGTTTACGGCACTTGACGTAAAAAATGTCAAATACGTTGCAGAAACAGATAATCCCACGTTCCATCCCGGCAGAACAGCCTCAATCATAATTAACGGAAAAAAAGCAGGTGTGGTAGGTGAAATCCATCCCACAGTATGCGAAAATTACTCTTTGCCTGTCAAGGCTTATATTGCGGAAATAGATTTTAATACGGTATTCGATAATATTGATACAAAAAAATCCTATACTCCGTTGCCTAAATTCCCTGCCGTTACGAGAGATATTGCCGTATTGGTTGACAACAGCGTTCCTGTTGCCGACCTGGAAGATATAATCAGAAAATGCGGCGGCAAGGTTTTAGAAAGCCTCACACTTTTTGACGTATATAAAGGCGACAAGCTCCCCGAAAATAAAAAATCCGTTGCCTACTCTCTTGCCCTGAGAAGCAACGAACGCACCTTAGCCGACGAAGAAATCAAAGAGCTTATGAATAAAATTCTCACAGCTCTTGAGGAAAAAACAGGTGCAATCCTGAGATAAAAATTAAAAACAAGGATGCAGTAACAGCTCTGCATCCTTGTTTTTTATCAGCAAATTATCCATAAATAATTTTTCGCAGATATATATACATTACGATACTCCGCCGCAAAAACATACTCAGATACAAGGTAGCGGCAGATGCCCTCATCTGTCCGTTCG
>JAZSKI010000036.1:0-18110 GCA_045534775.1 Clostridia bacterium
TTTTCAACATCATTTACATATGCTTTGTTACTACCAACATACAACGCTGTGTATTCTAATTCAGCAGCAAAAGCTGTCATCGAAAACAAACTGCATATGCACAACAATATTAAAATTACTTTTTTCAAATGAACACCTCCTACCTAAATACGTTTTCTATTGGTTCTGAGAAATCCATTTCTATAACTTTCAGTTT
Organism: Clostridia bacterium; assembly: GCA_045534775.1. Taxonomy (GTDB): domain Bacteria; phylum Bacillota; class Clostridia; order RUG12999; family RUG12999; genus JAZOTK01. Next base: position 197 of record JAZSKI010000036.1, read on the forward strand.
AAATTTTTCATAAACCTCTTCATTCGAAATACTACTTCCAGTTTGTTCGCCATTTTTCCACTCAATATATCCCAAGTAGTTATCATCTAACATAGCTCTCTCATACTCGGTTTTATCTTGAATAAAATCTCCCATATAGTATTCTGGCAAACCAGCTGAAACGGTAATTTCGCAAATCTTGTTTTCCTCTTCAATTCTTAATAGGGTAACTCTCTCATTACCACTTTTAAGTTTCGAACTCCATGCACGATATTTACCTGCTGTTCCAAGATTTTTTATTCCATCATACTCACATACGATAGCATCTTCCACTTTTTTTATTTCTCCATTCACTTCATAAGTTATGGTAAATGGAAATTCTCCGTATGTTATTTCAGGTTTTTCAGGTTCAGACATAAATAACGAGAATGCTCCCGAAATCACAAAGATATATATCGCAATAATAATTGCGAACACTATAAGTAATATTAACAAACTTTTCTTCATGTCCCACCTCACTTCTATTGCTCATTATTTCTCTTCCACTCATTAAAATCAGCTTCGTAGTAAAACCAATTTTCTATACCGAGCTTTTCGCATTTTGTTAAGAAATCTATTGAAGGTATTTCTCCACCAGTTACATAAGCAATTCCTTTCCCGACATCAAGGTTAGACCACAGTTGGAAGGATATGGTATCGCCATTTTTGCTTACAACTTGATATTTTCTTTCTTTAAATATCTCATTCAACATTTCTACCAGATTAGAATCTTCAATCTTTTGTACACCTTCTATCCCATTTTCATCGTCACGCACATACCATGTCCCGAAGTTTCCATCATCATACACATAATCTACATTTTGAATGTTTATTTTAGAATATGATGTTACTTCAAGAGTTTTCGTAATGCGTAATATGGTATCATAATTATCATCGAACTCTTTCTTAATCTTTTTATCCGTGGAATAATTTCCCTGTGATAGCTTGAACATCAAGAAGAATATGATAATAATAGCAACGAAGGCTAATATAATAAATATCAACTTTTTCTTACCCATTGACTTCCTCCCTAATTTTTGTACCAATCAATTCCTTTTATTATATTGTCTTTATCTTCTTGTGAATCAGCGCTTATAACAATACCTTTTATACCATTATAAATGCCTTTTGGTGTCAATTTAACACCATTAGCTGCAGCATCTCCCCCTTGCAACAAAATCGACTGAGAAAATCCAGCAGCGGTTCCTAAATAACCATAAGTTATATTGCCCAGTGCTTCTGGGGTTGTGATTGTACCGTATAACATTACTTGTGTTGAATAACTACCGGGATAAGTACCTGCAGCAATAGTCTTGTTCCAATTATCCTCTAACTTAATATCCCAAGGTCCGCCTGTTTTAACTTGATCATAAAACCACTTGAAATTATATTTATGATCTTTAAACGCACCTTTTGCATTAACCAAAGCGCTATTTATTGGAACACTCACATCTTTATACTGTTTTAGTCCTACTGTTGCTATTTCAATTCCAGCATCAATATCTGCTTTAGTTCGATATATTAATCCCAATGAAGCCCATGTTTGCGCACCAACAACGCCCCAATCAGCACCGACATTACCTAGTCCCTTTGCGTTCTTATACTTATTTACTGCATCAAGTGTTTTTTGACCAAAGTATCCATCAATTTCGCCAGAATAGTATCCTAAATATGCAAGTTCATTTTGAAGGACTTCAACATCTATATTATAAACTTTACTTGGTCCAATTCTATCATCATAATCAAACAGCCCAAATGGATCAACAAATAATATCGGATTATTACTACAATATACATACCAGTTATAATTATCTTGAGCTGGATCCTCAGTGATGAATCTGCCTACACCTGCATCGTACATTCTTGCGCGAAGATAAATCAAACCACTTTCGGAGTCTGTATATTCGCCACGATATCCAAATGGGTTGTATACTTCATTTTCCTGTGATTGATTTCCGTATGCGTCAAAGTCGTAGTTAGCTATCGTTGTACCAGAGCTATCAATAAGAATTGATACATTGCCATCTACGTTATAGAGGTAATACAAACCATCATCATTCTTTACAATCTCTATACCTCTGTAATACTTATTCATACCATCTGCGGTTATTTCCTCTATTACATTGGCAACATCATAAACAAATGTAGTTGTTTCTCCGCCAACTGTTTTTGAATGTCCCACAAATGTAATTTCATAACCCGATTTCTCATTAACAAATGCTGTTGCATAATTTATTGCATCCCACATATCAGCAGATTTTGAACTTCGTTCAAAGCTAAATTATTCTGCTTCGCTCCATAGCTAAATAACTCCTTCGGAGTAGCTAAATTAAATTCGCTATTAGCTGACCGCAGGTCAATTTAGCTACAAAGTAATTTAGCGTGCGTCAGCACATTTAGCTCGCCGCCAGGCGAATTTAGCTGAATAGATTTAACATCCGTTAAATCTATTATACCAAAAACCATACAATTAGTCAATTCTAAAAATGGTACTTTGCTTTAGATCTCGTGCTTTAATTTTAAATTTTGCCTTTTTCAAGCTTAATTCCATGATTATTTTTATAAAATACTTGATTTTTTTGTTTTTATATGATACAATATATTTAAACGACTATGAAAGGATGGTAACCATGTATAATATTGAAAAAGGATATGAGGTTGCGAAGGAAATCTTTGCACAGTACGGTATAGATGTTGACCGCGCTATAGAAATCTGTGACAGCATTCCCCTTTCCGTACATTGCTGGCAAGGTGATGATGTAGGCGGATTTGAGAAAAAAGAAGGCGGTCTCACCGGCGGTATTCAGGCTACAGGTAACTATCCCGGTAAGGCACGCAATGCTGAGGAGCTTCGCAAGGATTTGGATATGGCTATGAAATACATACCCGGCGAGAAGAAAATCAATGTTCACGCCAACTATCTTGAAGCTGATACCTTTGTTGACAGAAACGAAATTGAACCGCAGCACTATGATAACTGGGTAAAATGGGCTGTTGAACGCGAAATGGGTCTTGATTTTAATCCTACATATTTTTCTCATCCCAAGAGCGATAACGGAACTTTATCCGCCGCTGATGAGGAAACCCGCGAGTTCTGGATTGAACACGGTATCAGATGCCGCCGTATAGGTGCATATTTTGCTGAAAAAACAGGTAAAACCTGTGTAATTAATCATTGGACACCGGACGGTGATAAGGAAGTTCCGATGGATACTCTTTCACCCCGTCTCAGACTGAAGGACAGCTATGACCGGATTTTCGCCGCTACAAGTGATGTTAAAGGCGTTATGGACGGTATTGAATCCAAGGTGTTCGGTATCGGTGCAGAAAGCTTCACCGCCGGGTCTCACGAATTTTGTATGGGTTATGTAATGGATAAGAAAACCGACCATATTATTATGACTCTTGATACGGGTCACTATCATCCCACAGAAGTGGTATCTGCAAAGCTGGCTTCTGTATTTACCTTCTCTAAAAACGTGCTTCTTCACGTGTCCCGACCCATCCGCTGGGATTCCGACCACGTTGTGGCTTATGATGATGAAACACGTGCTATTATGGAAGAACTCGTAAGAATGGATAAATTAAACGATACCTTTATTGCAACCGATTTCTTTGATGCGTCCATCAACCGTCTTATGGCTTGGATTATCGGTCTGAGAAATACAAGAAAGGCTCTTCTTGCGGCTCTTCTTCAGCCTTCACAGACTCTGAAGAATTTAGAAAAGGACGGAGACGTTAGTGCTCGTCTTGCTTACTCTCAGGAATTTAAAGCTCTTCCCTTTGCGTTGGTTTGGGATTACTACTGTGCTAAGAAGGGTTGCGGCGTAGGTCTTGATTGGGTTGCTGATATTAAAGCTTACGAAAAAGACGTGCTTTCAAAAAGATAACAAGAACCCAATATCGCAATCGAGGATTGCCATCGGGTCCGCGGAGCCCCGGTTTGCTTCTTGCAATAAAACCCCCATTGTCTGATTTCAGCAATGGGGGTTATTTTATGCGGAAGCAAACCGGGGTTTTTCTATATTCTGAAAACTCGTATTGCATTTTCTTTTGTAATTCTTGCAATTTCTTCTACTTTCATTCCCTTTATTTCCGCTATTTTTTCCGCTACCCTGCCCACATAAGCGGGGGTGTTGCGCTTACCTCTGAAGGGTACGGGTGTAAGGTAGGGGCTGTCTGTTTCTATTAAAATATGTTCAATAGGGATTTGTCTGACGGTTTCCACCGTCTTTACGGCGTTTTTAAAGGTGAGACTACCGCCTACGGCAATTACCATACCCATTTTCACAAGCTCTTTTGCCATTTCGGGACTGCCCGAAAAGCAATGCGTAACGCCGCCCGTTTTTTTAATATCAAATTTTCTGAGTATCTCAAGGCAATCACCGTGGGCGTCTCTGTTGTGGATTATAAAGGGCATATCAAGGTCAGCCGACAGCTCCATCTGGCGGGTAAACCATTTCCTTTGATTTTCGCGTTTCGAGTTATCGTAATAATAATCCAGACCTATCTCCCCTATGGCTTTCACCTTAGGATGTGCCGCAAGTGCCGCAAGCTTATCTATATCGGATTCCGTCATATCGTCCGTATCGTGAGGATGGACTCCTACCGCCGCATAGATAAAAGGATATTTCTCCGCCAGCTTTACACTTCTGCAGGAGGACGTTATATCCGCTCCGATGTTCATGACCAGGCTGACACCGTTTTCAATTATTTCTGTCATAACCGCATCGCGGTCACCGTCATATTTTTCGTCATCTAAATGTGCATGAGAATCAAAATACATAAACATCTCTCCTGACGTGATTCCACTTTCAAAATGCGGATTACTGTCACAGCTTCCCGAATATATCCGAGAGGTCTGCAAAATTTTTAAGGGACAGCTTTTCGCCTCTTATGGTTTCGTTTAAGCCAAGGGTTTTCAGGGCTTCTGCTATTTTTTCTTTTGGAATACCAAGACCTGCCGATACGCCGTTTACGAAGGTTTTCCTTCGTTGGGCGAAGGAGGCTTTTACTAATTTAAAGAAAAATTCCGGGTTTTTCGGTGTAACTGAAGGTGTATCTAAAATATCAAGGCGAATCACCGCCGAAGATACCTTTGGTGGCGGTACGAAAAATTCCGGTGGTACTACTGTTAAAATCTCGGTTTTACAGTAATACTGTACGGCTACGGAAAGTGCCGCAAAATCGCGACTGCCTTCTTTTGCCGCCATACGTTGGGCTACTTCTTTTTGTACCATTACGGTGATACTTGAAAAAAGGTGTCTGTTTTCAAGCAGGTTCATTATAATGGGTGTGGTGATATAGTAAGGCAGATTTGCCGCTACCTTGACCTTTTCATCGCCGAACTGTTCACTGCACAGCTTCTGTATATCGGTTTTCATAATATCGTCGTTGATTACCGTTATATTATCATATTCCTGCAGGGTATAGTCAAGCACGGGGAGGAGTTTTTTATCCACCTCCACCGTTACTACCTTTTCCGCATTTTCCGCCAGCTTCGCCGTAAGCACGCCTATTCCCGGACCGATTTCCAGCACCTTGGTATTACTGTCAATACCGCTACCGAAAACTATGGTATCAATAGTTTCAGCGGAGGTGAGGAAATTCTGTCCCAGGGATTTGGCAAAGGTTTTGCCGAAGCGTTGCATAATGGCACGTATTTCTTTTATATCCGTTAAATTCACCATATTATTTTATCTCGCTGTGGTACTGCTGGAGTGATTTAACCTCATCAGAGCCTGTGAGACAGTCCTTAATACCTGTTGCTGTGGCCTTTGCCGCCGCAATGGTTGTCATATAAGGAATTTTCTTTTTAACGGCAATTTTTCTGATATAGGAGTCATCCTGAGTACTTTGTTTATCGCTGGGAGTGTTGATTACCAGGTCAATTTTACCGTTGGTAAGCTCGTCTGATACGTTGGGTCTGCCTTCATAAATCTTTTTAACCTCTGTGCTTTTAATTCCGTTTTCTGTCAGCAGACGATGAGTTCCGCCCGTTGCCACGATTTCAAAGCCCAGCTCTTCCAGCTCTTTAGCCACTTCTGTTACAAAGGCTTTGTCTTTGTCGTTGACGCTGATAAAGACTCTGCCTTCCGTAGGAAGGACGCTCTGAGTTGCTTCCTGAGCCTTGCAGAAGGCTACACCCACTGACGGAGCAAGTCCTAAAACCTCGCCTGTAGAACGCATTTCAGGTCCCAGGAGGGGGTCAACCTCAGGTAACATATTAAAGGGCAATACCGCTTCTTTTACGCCGTGGTAGGGTATTGTTTTTCTTGTAAGGCTTGCCACAACATCTTTTTCGCCCGTAAATTCGCTCATAATAACCTGAGTTGCTACCTTTGCCATTGAAATACTGCATACCTTAGATACAAGAGGTACGGTACGGGATGCACGGGGGTTTGCTTCAAGAACATAAACCTTGTCGTCACAAATTGCGTATTGCATATTCATAAGACCATTTACGCCCAACTCTTTAGCGATTTTTTCAGTATATTCATAAATAGTATTAACGTGTTTTTCGGGTATGTGTTTTGAAGGGATTATACAAGCCGAGTCGCCCGAATGAACGCCTGCAAGCTCGATATGCTCCATAACCGCAGGTACAAAGGCTTCTTTACCGTTGGCAATGGCATCCGCCTCCGCTTCAATGGCGTTATTCAGAAATCTGTCAATAAGTATAGGTCTGTCGGGGGTTACGCCTACAGCCGCCGCCATATATTTTTTAAGATTTTCGTCATCATAAACCACTTCCATACCTCTGCCGCCCAGCACGTAGGAAGGACGTACCATAAGAGGATAGCCAATGGAATGGGCTATAGTGAGGGCTTCCGTTACGTTGGATGCCATTCCCGATTCGGGCATAGGCACGCCTATTCTGTCCATAATAGCATTAAATCTGTCACGGTCCTCGGCAAGGTCAATGGTTTCGGGTGATGTGCCTAAAATTCTTGCACCTGCTTTTTCCAGCTCTGCCGCAATATTAAGAGGTGTCTGACCGCCGAACTGTGCTATAATACCGATTGGCTGTTCTTTTTCATAGATGCTCAGCACGTCTTCAACGGTGAGTGGTTCAAAGAAAAGCTTATCTGAGGTATCGTAGTCCGTTGATACGGTTTCCGGGTTACAGTTTATCATTATGGTTTTAAAGCCCATTTCACGAAGAGCAAAAGCCGCATGAACACAGCAATAGTCGAACTCAATGCCCTGACCGATACGGTTAGGACCGCCGCCGAGTACCATTACCTTTCTGCCGCGGGGTTCTTTGTTTCCCCTGCCTTTATCGGCGGTGTTGTAGGTTGAGAAGAAATAACCTTCGTTGCCTTCAACGCCGCTGACGGGAACCATTTCCCAATCTTCCGTCAAGCCGATTTTTATACGTTTTGCACGAACCTCACCTTCGGTGCAGGATAATAGCTTCGCCAGATATTTATCTGCAAAGCCGTCTTTCTTTGCCTGAATCAGCATTTCATCGGGCAAACTTTTCACCGTATATTCCATAATTTTAAGCTCTGAATCTGCAAGCTCTTTCATCTGCTGAATAAACCATTTTTTGATGTTTGTCAGTTTATGAAGCTCGTCTACGGTTGCACCTTTTTTCAGGGCTTCGTACATAATGAACTGTCTTTCGCTGGTAGGTTCGTTCATCATCTGAATAAGCTCGGTTTTGGTTTTGGTTTCAAAATCCTTGGCAAAGCCCAGACCGTATCTTCCTGTTTCCAGAGAACGGATAGCTTTCTGGAAGGCTTCCTTATAGGTCTTACCGATAGACATTACCTCGCCTACCGCTTTCATCTGAGTACCCAGCTTATCCTGAGAATTTTTAAATTTATCAAATGCCCATCTTGCGAATTTTACTACCACATAATCGCCGTTGGGTGTATATTTATCAAGACTGCCGTCACGCCAGAAGGGAAGCTCGTCTAAGGTCATACCTGCCGCCAGCATTGCCGATACAAGAGCTATGGGGAAGCCTGTCGCTTTAGATGCAAGCGCCGAGGAACGGGAGGTTCTGGGGTTAATTTCGATTATAACTATTCTATCGGTTACGGGGTCGTGTGCCATCTGTACGTTGGTACCGCCGATTACGCCTATGCTTTCTACTATAGAATAAGCGTATTTCTGCAGTCTTTCCTGTACGTCCTGAGGAACTGTCAGCATAGGTGCGGCACAGAAGGAATCTCCCGTATGCACACCCATAGGGTCGATATTTTCTATCATACAAACTGTTACCATTTTGCCGTTGGCATCACGGACAACCTCTACCTCAAGCTCTTCCCAGCCGATAACGGATTCTTCCACCAATACCTGACCTATCATGCTTGCGGCAACACCGCGGGAGGTTACGGTACGCAGTTCATCTACGTTATATACGATACCGCCGCCTGTACCGCCCATAGTATAAGCGGGGCGGATTACTACGGGATAGCCTAATTTTTCTGCTATTTCTTCAGCTTCTGCTACGGAATATGCAGGGAAGCTCTGAGGCATATCTATACCCAGCTTGCTCATAGTTTCTTTGAAGGCAATTCTGTCCTCGCCACGTTCAATGGCATCCAGTTGAACGCCGATTACTTCTACGCCGTATTTATCCAAAACCCCTTCCTTTGCCAGCTCAAGGCTGAGGTTAAGACCCGACTGACCGCCCAGGTTCGGCAAAAGGGCATCGGGACGTTCTTTTTCAATAATCTCGGTGAGACGTTTTACGTTAAGAGGTTCAATATATGTCACATCCGCTGTGGCCGGGTCTGTCATAATGGTCGCAGGGTTTGAATTCACAAGAACTATCTCATAACCCATCTGTTTAAGGGCTTTACACGCCTGCGTACCCGAATAGTCAAATTCACAAGCCTGCCCGATTATGATGGGTCCTGAGCCTATAATCATAATTTTGTTGATGTCTGTTCTTTTTGGCATTTTTCTTTGTTCCTTTCTTAGATATTTTCAAAAAAAATGCCCGAAAATGTATACATCAAAAAAGATGTATACAACTTTTTCAGGCATTTGCAGCGAATTACTTTTCGCCGAGATTGAATTTTTTTCTGAATTTCTCAACACGACCGCCCGTATCAACAAGCTTCTGCTTGCCTGTAAAGAACGGATGACATTTTGAGCATATTTCTACGTGTATATCTTCTTTTGTGGAACAGGTTTCGATAACCTCGCCACAAGCACAAATTATCTTTGTGGGTTTGTAATCGGGATGTATTCCTTCTCTCATTTATCTGCACTCCTTCCGGTTTGATTACACTGTTATTATTTTGTTTGACAGGAAATAAAATATTATCTCTTTGAGAACTGTGGTGCACGTCTTGCTGCTTTGAGACCGTATTTCTTTCTTTCCTTCATTCTGGGGTCACGAGTAAGGTAGCCTGCTTTTTTAAGAGGTGTACGAAGTGTTTCTTCATCTACCTGAAGAAGAGCTCTTGCAACACCGTGTCTTATAGCACCTGCCTGACCTGTGAAGCCGCCGCCTGTTACTGTACAAACAACATCAAATTTACCTAATGTATCTGTAGCTGTAAGAGGCTGTTTTACTATAGTTTTAAGAGTTTCCAATCCGAAATAATCGTCTATTGAACGGTTATTGATTGTGATTTTACCGTTACCGGGTACAAGTCTTACTCTTGCAACGGATTTTTTTCTTCTGCCTGTTCCGTAATACTGTACTGCTGCCATTTACTTCTTCCTCCTTCTCTTACTTAATATCCATTGTCCACATTTCGGGTTTCTGAGCCGCATGCTCGTGCTCACTGCCACGATAAATTCTTACACGTGTAGCCGCTTTTCTGCCCAATGTGTTATGAGGAAGCATACCTTCTACAGCAAGCTTCATTGCTTTTTCGGGGTTCTTTTCCATTAACTCCTTGTACTGAACAGCCTTCAGACCGCCAATCCAGCCTGTGTGTCTGTAATAGTACTTATCTGTTAATTTCTTACCTGTTAATACTGCTTTTTCTGCGTTAAGAATGATTACATGGTCGCCGCAATCAACGTGCGGTGTAAATGTAGGAAGATGCTTGCCGCGTAAAATAGTAGCCGCCGCTGCTGCAACTCTACCCAAGGATTTGCCTTCAGCGTCAATTATATACCATTTTCTGTTAAGCTCTTCAGCTTTAGCCATAAATGTTGACATATCGTTTACCTCCGTCTATTTTTAATTATTATTAACAAATTTTTTGACATAAACTATTATACTACAAAATTTATTGTTTGTCAACCCTTTTTTGAATTTTTTTAATTTATAATTGACAAACTCTTTTTTTCTCCCTCAAGCTCTCTCAAACTCCTTCAATCTCAGTTTTCATTTTTATTTTTTTGTTAATTTGAATAAAAAAGGAGTATGAATTTTGTATAAAAAGAGAAATTTTTATTGTATTTCTTCTTTATATAAGGTTTCTGCCCGGATTACGTTTTTTTCAAAGGCTTGTGCTTCCTCTTCGCTGACGGAAGCGCCGTTTATTACATATCCGTCACCCTGTCGGCGAAGAGTTTTACAGGCCACAAGCTCGCCGTTTTTTATGGTATTAAGTGAAATATAGCTTGGGTATGAATTATTTGTTATAAGTACGTAATTTTCGCCCTCATAGGTTGCTGCCCAGCATATCATTCCCGTTACGGCGGGTTTGAATCTGTATTTTTCGGTTACTATTCCGTTTTTTATTGTGTAGACCTGCATTTCATAACCGCCGCTTACCAGCAATTCTTCTGTTCCGTCACTATCTACATCAAAGAGGCTGTAATATTTTTTACCAAACACCCATTTGCCTCTCAGATTAAGCTTTTCAATTTCGCTTTCACAGGAGTTCAGAAAATCCGGATAATTGGAATAGGTGATTTTTTGTGTTCCGGTATTCGCCTGAGTCTGTGAATCGGCATTTATAATCTGCACGGGTTCCCTGCCTACCTCGCCCTTGAAATAACAATCTCTGTCAATTCCCGTATAATCATACTTTGTCATAATGTCATAAAAGGTCATTGCCTTACCGAGGTAGTTAACCTCCACCGCGTTTTCCTTTGCCGTATAAGAGCCGAAAAGGGGTTTTACCATATCAGCCGTTACCGAATCGGGGCAGTTACTGAAGAGGTTGTCCAGCCTTACGTCTACGGCAACCACATTTGCAGTTTCATCGTCAGGAGCATCATACTTAACCCTGAAGCCTTCATAGCAAAGCCTGTCATCTTCATAAATACCCGTGCCGAATTTTCGTTCAACGTCCTTCCTTTTCATACCGTAGAGACTAAGGTATTGAGGGTTGAGGGAAAATTCCGTTGAATCGGGAAATTCATAATCACCGGAGGTATCAATGGCAATAGTTTGCTCCTCGGCGTTCCAGCCTACATAGAAATCAAATGCCGCCGCCACATCGCGGAGTTTGAAAAAGTTGTTACCTGCAATATTATAGGCAGCCAGCAAAATTTCCGCCCCGTCTTTAATAATTTTTGAATCGGAGACTATAGCCATGGGATTTTTCAGAATTTCCTGTGTTAATCCCTCATCCTCCAAATAAGCCACATCCGATGTCAGGCATATACAGCCCTGATTTTCGTCCCATTCAACATTGAACTGCGCCTTTGTTTCCTTCAGCATAACAGCAATGTCACGAAGCTTGAAGTAGTTGTTACCTTTAATATTATAGGCAATTACGTTTATGGGCTTGCCGTCAATAATCAATTTGACTCCGTCTGCCGCCGATGCACCGTAAGCAGTCATAAAAAGTACCGTTAAAAGCAAAGCCGCAATTTTTCTCACAATAAATTCCTCCTTGTTATGAAATAAGGGTATCTTTCGATACCCTCATTTTAGTCTAAAATATAAACATTTACGTTTCTTCTTCCGAACCGCAGGGCTTCGCTTCTGCTGTCCATAAACAGGTCTATCCGGTTACCCTTGATAGCACCGCCTTTATCTCCTGCTACTGCAAAGCCATAGTCGGGTGTTGAGTCAAGCGACTCAATATAAAGCCTCGTACCCATAGGTATTACACGCGGGTCAACCGCTACAACGCCTCGCTGAGCTCTCATGCCGCTGGCTGTAATTCCGTAGTAAGGGTCGCCCGGATACTTACCGCAGCTTTCATAAGACAAATCGTAAGCACTTGCACGACAGGTAATTACACTGCTGTAGCTAAGCTCCTCTGCCGGAGCGGATACTGCTGCCGAGGAACGGTCAACACTGCCTCCACGGGAAGCCGCATTATAATACTGAGTACCGTATTCCTCCACGCGGTTTACGGGTTCTGCCGTAACACGCTCGCCCACAGCTTCTCTTGACTGTTCAACGCCGTCGTAATATGTGACCTTATACATAACCTCTTTACTTCCGGCTACTCCCTGAGTTATAACCTTTTTTCTTCCTCTTACCATTGAACTGTTGGGAGTAGAAATTGTTTCAAAGGGAATTTCCTCAACCACAGGAACCATATCCGCAGTTACTTTGGTTACGATAATCTTAGTTTCCTTATTTACTACGCTATCCAAAGACGGATTTACAATATCCATCTCGCCTAAAGCTATTCCGTTTTCTTTAAGAACCTCCGCAACGGTTGTGCTAACCGCATAGGTGGTGGATATTTGCCCGCCTACATTTATTTCCAAAGGAAAGGCGCGCAAAATTTTAATTGCCTGATTTTTACCGATTGCAGCGCCGGAAGGCGGCGATACACGGTCATTTTCTCCTAATACTATGCCTTGCTGTTCGATGAATTTACCGACAGAACTGCAAAAGGTTTTTACAGTGAAGCTATTGCCGTTTTCATCGGTTACGCTGACAGTTTTTACGGATAAAAGCGTAGAGGTGGTCAGTACGGTTACGGAAGCTGCTACGATAAGAGTTATACGAAGTATAACAGCTGCTGAGTTTCGCCATAGTGTCTTAAGCTTTGAACCTAACACTTTACACATCTCCTTTCATTTTGTATGTTACATTTCTGTAACACAACAATATCAAGTATACCATAAAATTTACTATTTGTCAAATCGTGAAGTGAAAAATGGGTATTGACATATATTAAAAATAGGTGTAAAATAGTATATATAGTATATTTTGTGGCGTATACTTCTAATATACCACATTATATGCCGGTTATGTGCAATTTACATATTTTGGAAGGTCGGCAGACGAAATTTATGAAATTTTACTAAAAAGTTTGACTTTTTAGATAGAGTTATACACATTTTCGTAGAATATTTTTTAACAAAATTCCCGATTTGTGCATAATGTAAAATTATATGCCCGTCACAGCGGGTATTCCTTGTCTAATTTTCCTATCAGAAAGGGTGTAAAAATTGTTAAATAATGCAGATAAAAGCAAAAAGATACATTTTATCGGTGTTGGCGGGGTCAGCATGAGTGGTCTGGCGGAAATTTTACTGTCAGAGGGTTACGCTGTCAGCGGGTCCGATATAAATTACGGTGATAAAATAAAAGCTCTTGAAAAAACAGGGCTTGAGTTCCACCTCGGTCACGCCGCAGAAAATGTGGCAAATACCGCCGCTGTTATATACACGGCGGCAGTTCACGAGGATAATCCCGAAATTATCGCCGCAGTCGAAAATGGAATTCCTTTAATTAAAAGGTCTCAGCTTCTGGGTGAAATTATGGCAGGCTACAAGCTGTCCGCCGCTGTTTCGGGAACTCACGGAAAGACTACCGTCACCTCTATGCTGTCCTATATCTTTGAAAAAGGCGGCTATGACCCTACTATTTTAGTAGGTGCGGATTTGGATATTATCGGCGGTAATTTAAAAATCGGTAAGAGCCAAATTTTTTTAGCCGAAGCCTGCGAATATCACCGCAGTTTTCTGGATTTTAACCCATACTGCGGTATAATTACAGGGGTTGAGCCTGACCATTTGGATTACTACCGTGACGGTGACGATTATCGCAGTGCCTTTGCGGCGTTTCTTGAAAAAATCACAGAATTTGCGGTTATAAACGGTATGGATAGCCACCTTGTTACCTTAGCCAAAAATTCTTCCTGCAGGTGCTATACCTACGGTATTGGCGACGGTTATGATTTTTCCGTAAAAAATTTAAGGGATGGCGGCAGAGCGTTTGATATATATTATAAGGAAGAAATTTTGTGCAGTCCCCTGCTTTCAGTATACGGCGACCATAATATCATGAACGCTGTTGCGGCAATTTCACTTGCCTTTTTGATGGGGTTAAAGCCTCAGGAATCGGCGGAGGCTTTGAGCTTTTTCCACGGTGCAGACAGAAGGCTTGAGTTTAAAGGCAGCTTTCTCGGCGGCAAGGTCTATGATGACTATGCCCACCATCCTACGGAGATTGCGGCTACCTTAAACGCTGTGGAGAAAATGGATAAAAACCGTACCATCTGCGTTTTCCAGCCTCATACCTATTCTCGTACAAAAGCGTTTTTTGAAGAATTCGCCACCGCTTTTTCCGGTGTTGATACGGTTATCTTTGCCGATATTTTCGCCGCAAGAGAGGCAAATGACGGCAGTATAAATTCAAAAATGCTGACCGATGCGGCGAGGGCTCGCGGTGTCAATGCTATATATATAGGAAGCTTTGACGAAATTGTTGAATATTTAAAGGACAATACTGCGGAAAATGATATTATAATTATGATGGGTGCGGGAGATATTGTGAAGGCGACAAAATTGCTTTTACAATAATGCTTTAATCGTTAAACTACGGAGGAATCAGTATGAAAAAAATTGCGTTATTACTTATCTTTATTTTATCTATAGGTCAGGGAGCTTTTGCCGAAACCGTCTCCGTTGATGCCCTGCAGAAATTCTTTGTATACGGAATTTCCGCCGAGGAGGATACACGAATTGCTCTTGCGGATTTTTTGAAAGAGCTTATAAATCAGGAGCTGACCAACGAAAACGCTCACCGTCTCAACGACCTTTTGCCTGAGCTTACCTTTGATGAGGCTTGTCGCAGTGTTCAGGTTTTTACCAACCGAAGTCTTGAAAACCAAAACGGTATTATTGATATAATTTTATACGGTGCCCGGAGTATTCCCTATACGGAATATATGCCGGGCGTGACAAAATCTTTAAATCAGCTTATAATCGGCGATGAAAACGATAATCGCGGTATCAACTATATTTACACCATTATATCCCTGTATAATTTTATGTCCATATTTGGTGGTGACTCGCGAATTTGCTCCGATTACGAAGGGTTGCCCGGTATTGTTTCTCTGAAATTATCAAGTGATATGGACCCTGAGGTTATTAAAAAGGTATCAGGTGCCATTAACCGTATGCCTACTCTCAAGGAGCGGCTTTTAGACTACGAGGGACCTACTATGCTGGATAAAATCCTTGCCTGCGCCGAGGAAATTATAAACCAATACCCAACTCCCGAAATTTATCATTTCAAGCTGGCGATGCACGAGCTGGGGGTTTCACATTCCATACCTTCCGTAGTTATGACCAACAATCTGTACGAGGGACTTACCTTCCGTGATATTGACAACTGCGTCTGGGCGCATCCGCAGATTAAGACTCTCTGCGACAACGGTGCTGTCAGCGGTACGGGAAAATACACCTTTTCTCCTCAGGATATGATTACAAGAGAACAGTTTGTCAAAATTGCCGTAGAGGCCTTTGATATTACAGCAGAGGATGCACCTGTCAAATTTAGTGATGTTAAGGAAACCGACTGGTTCTATCCCTATGTAAAAACTGCCTGCAACGCAGGTATTGTAAATGGTATGAGCGAAACCGAGTTTGGTAGCGGTAGCTATATTACCCGTGAACAAATGGCGGCTTTAATCTACCGTTGCTGTGAAGCTGCAGAAATTGATATTAAAAAAGGCGGAAATGTGCTGTTTACCGACAGAGACCAAATTTCACCCTACGCCCGAAATGCTGTGTCTTTGATGTCGTCCGCAGGTATCATAACCGGTATGGGCGGCGGTATGTTTGCTCCAAAGGATAACGCCACCCGCGCTCAGGCGGCTGTTATGATATGCAGAGCTATGGAATAAATCGGGTACGGTATGAAAAAAACTCTGACCGAGAAAGGAAGCTTTTATGAAATACACTTATAGCCCCAAAGGGGTATGTTCGGTTAAAATCACTTTTAATATTGAAGGAAATATAGTCACCGATATTAAATTTATGGGTGGCTGTGACGGAAATCTGAAGGCTATTTCCAGGCTGGCTGACGGTATGACCGTGGAAGCTATCGAGGAAAAGCTCCTGGGTAACACCTGCGGATTTAAAAACACCTCCTGCGCCGACCAATTCGCCCGGGCAGTAAGGGAAGCGTATGATAAGTGTGAAGTGTGAAGTGTGAAAGCAAGGATGAAAATTCCGTAGAAATTTCATCCTTGCTAATTTACTGTTATAATTCTCAAAAACGGGTTGTCTGCAGTTATGATATGTTCCGTTTTCGGCAGGAGCTTGCTCCTGTCTACGCTCCGAAGGGGCTTCTCGCATCCGAAGCATATATCGAGCGCTCAGCACATTTTCAATTTTGCATTTTGTGCAGGCTTGCCGGCTCATCCACCGCAACCGGTCACATTTCGTATCAATGCGGGCCCGACCCCTGCTCTGCAGGTTAAGAAGGCTTGTTTACTTTATTTATAAGGAATACTATTCCCGGGTCCCTTCCATTTCACATTCATTTTTCAGCAGCTTCTCTGCTTCTTCTTTTTCTCTTGCCGTTGCGAAGCTTATTACCAGCACTCCGCCGAAATGCTCCCGGCTGTTGGCAACATAGAGGTTTTTGATGTTAATTCCGGCATCGCCGAGTTTTTGGGCAATTTCGGCTATAACGCCTACTCTGTCGGGAATGGACAGGACGCATTCATAGGTATGCTTTGTAAGTGCCGCCGCTTTTTGCGGTAATCTGTCTCTGCCCAGTTTGGATTTCGCGAAAAATTCTTCTATTGCCGACATATCATTTTGCTTCGCCAGGGTTTTAAAGCTTTGCAGGCTGTCGGATAATTTATCTATCATTTCTACAATTTTCTCTTTGTTGGAAAACACAATATCACGCCACATTACCGGGTCGGAGGCGGCTATTCTGGTCATATCGCGAAATCCGCCTGCCGCCAGTCGCAGATATTTTTCGTCCGTATCTGTCACCAAATTCATAAGGGTTGCCGCTAAGATATGCGGCAGATGGCTCACCGCCGCTACCGCCCTGTCATGGTCGTCCGCGCCTGTGGTCAGGGGAATTGCGTTTAGTTCTTTAGCTAACTGCTCAATCCGCTCTATCCCTTCGGGGGTAGATTTTTTAGTAGGTGTAATTATAAAATAGGTATTTTCAAACAAATCCTCCGATGCGGCGTCGTAACCCGATTTTTCCGAGCCTGACATAGGATGCGCTCCCACGAAACAAAAGGGTTGCTCCATTTCTTCGGCAATCCTTGCAATTTCGCCTTTGGTGCTGCACACGTCCGAAATAACGCAATTTTTCTGTACCTTTGGTGCAATGGTTTTAAGCCATTGAGTTGCCGCCATAGCAGGAGCCGCAATGAACACCACGTCACTGCTTTCCATTTCCGTCTGCCATATATCACTGCCAAGGGTAATTACACCGTCAGCTACAGCTTTTTTTATGCTGTTTTCATTTTTGTCAAGAGCCAGGACCGTGTGTCCATGGCGGCTAAACGCCCTCGCCATAGACCCGCCAATAAGTCCCAGCCCGATTATGGTAATTTTCATATAACTCATCCTTTGAATAGGGATTTTGCACGAGTGTGGAATGTGAAACTGACACCTGTCTCGCCGCGGCTCGGTCACATTTTGGCTCTGACAGTCCACCGGACTGTCATTCACTGCCGAAATGCCGCTTCGCTACCCTCATAGGTAAGTGACATCTCAAATCTCTTATTTGGCTGGTGGTGCTTATACATGGGAGCGTAGCGAGTCGTAGGAAGGCTGTGTGGGGTGTGCAAAGGGG
>JAZSKI010000044.1:0-12139 GCA_045534775.1 Clostridia bacterium
ATATTTATTATCGGCAAACTATTGTATTAAATTTTTAATTAAAAATTATTTAAATTTATTCTTTATGGGTTTACTAAACTCAAATCGTATTATTTTAATACCAAAGTGTTTTTCTAATTCTTTTTCAGAAAGTTTTTCTCCTGTGTTATATGTTGTTTTTTCGTCAGTCTTGTATCTTTCAGAATAATAGAAAAACGGCTTAGCATATATCATACTTCTAGAGTTAGTTTTATCTCCCATATAGTATGCTCCACTGCCATAATTCAAAACAACTCTTGATTGTTCATTTAGTCTTCCTGGAGTTAATACGGAATAATTATTTTCTTCGTGTAAAATAATTCGTTTCTCTTCTTCTCCGCTTTTCAAATGTTCATTCCATGTTCTTGGTTTGGCAAACCAAGCCGAATGGTCATATCCGTCAAAAGAGCAAACCACCGTATCTTCAATTATGTATCTATCACCATCAATTTCATATTCAACAACAAAAGGAAATTCACCCTCTGTAATTTGAGGTGGTTTCTGTTCTATAAATAAACTAAAAAGTCCCAAAACAGATAACACCTTAAAAATTGCTAAAATAGAAACAACTGCAATTAGCAAACCTATTATAACCTTTTTAGTTTTAGTCATAAAACCTCTCCTTTCGCAAAATTCGACAAAATTCGTGTCAAGTCAGGGACAAAAAATTTTCTTTTCTCAAAGGCTTCCCCTTGAGGGGAGGCTCCGTCGCAGACGGTGGTGAGGTGTTTTTTCTTTTGTCATATTCTTTCTTAATGCTTTTGCATTACCTGTTAATTTTGA
This sequence comes from Clostridia bacterium, assembly GCA_045534775.1. GTDB lineage: Bacteria > Bacillota > Clostridia > RUG12999 > RUG12999 > JAZOTK01. The sequence goes on from JAZSKI010000044.1 coordinate 802, forward strand.
ATTATTAGTTTTCGCTTCATTTCCACCTCATCCGAGTTGCTTCGCAACCCACCTTCCCCTCAAGGGGAAGGCTTTTGTCCCTTGTATATTAAAGCTTATTATCGGCAGACTAATCTTTTAAAGCAATTTGAAATTTGTTTATAAAATCCGCCTTACTTGATTCATAATTTGCTTCGTGAATATTTGCTCCAATGCTCGTTCCACTCCTTAAAAGCTGATTCAATAACACATTGCCTTTTCAATTCTCTTAAATTTCTGTACATAAATTAGCAACATCAACTGCAAACTGTTTTGATAAATCTACAAGTTTATTTTCTTTCATATTCATTCTCCATTTAATGAATTGACAACTTCGTTGTCATGAATTGGCGTTGCCATGAATTCTCGTCCGCTCCATGAATTGAATTGCCTTTAAATGCTACCGGCGGTGCAATTTATAAGTCGAAAGACTCAATTCACGAAATCTTTGATTTTAATTCATGCCTTGGCAATTCAATGAGTTTGCTTTGCAAACTCATTATACCATATTAAAAAAATCGTGTCAAGGTTTTTTGAAAAAATTTATAAACCCCTTGATTTTTCCTTTATAGTGTGATATAATATAATTGATAAGTATGTTATAAAAAATTGTATACAATTTTAAGGAGTGTTAACAAATGAGTAATTTTCTTGAAAGAATAAAGGAAAGGGCTAAAACCGAGAAGCAAACCATCGTCCTCCCCGAGGGGCTTGATATTCGTACTGTTAAAGCGGCGGATATTGTGTTGCGTGAAAAAATCGCTGATGTAATTATTTTAGGCGATGAGGATAAAATAAATGAACTGGCGGCAGGTCTTGATATTTCGGGTGCTAAAATCATCAATCCCGAAACTGATGAAAATCTGCAGAAATTTGCAAATGAATTCTATGAAATGAGAAAAGCTAAGGGTATGACCGAGGAAAAGGCTCTTGAAACCCTGAAAAATCCGTTATATTTCGGTGTAATGATGGTTAAGCTGGGTCTGGCAGACGGTATGGTTGCAGGTGCGGCTAACTCCACCTCAAATGTTCTTCGTCCTGCCTTGCAGATACTCAAAACCGCACCGGGTACAAAGATTGTTTCCGCGTTCTTTGTAATGTGCGTTCCCGACTGCGAATATGGCAGTAACGGTATATTCATCTATGCTGATTCAGGTCTTAACGAAGACCCCGATGCTGAGGGTGTATCTGAAATTGCACTTTCTTCTGCTGAAAGCTTCAAGGTTTTAGTTGAAGCTGAGCCTAATATCGCAATGCTCTCCTATTCTTCTTACGGAAGTGCAAAAAGCCATCTGGTGGATAAGATGCAGCTTGCTACAAAGCTGGCAAAGGAAAAACGTCCCGACCTTAATCTGGACGGTGAACTTCAGGTTGACGCCGCAATCGTTCCCGAAATCGGTCAGTCAAAGGCTCCCGCTTCTCCCGTTGCAGGTAAAGCTAACGTGCTTATCTTCCCCAACCTCGATGCAGGTAACATTGGATATAAGCTGACACAGCGTCTCGCAAAGGCTGAAGCTTACGGTCCTATAACTCAGGGTATTGCAAAGCCTGTAAATGACCTTTCAAGAGGTTGCAGTGCAGAGGATATAGTCGGCGTTGTGGCTATCACTTGTGTTCAGGCACAGGCACAGAAAAGCAAAAAATAATCAGAAAGGTCTAAGGGGATTACATAAAAGCTTTACAGCTGCGTACCCTTTTAAATATGTATAAAATTAAGGAGGATATATAATATGAATATTTTGGTAATAAACGCAGGTAGTTCATCTCTTAAATATCAACTTATTGATATGACGAAGCACGAAATACTCGCAAAAGGTCTTTGCGAAAGAATAGGTATCGAAGGCTCAAAGCTTAAACACACACCCATGGGCAAGGATACGGTTGTACTTGAAGAGGCTATGCCTGACCACGAAAAAGCTGTTCAGATGGTGCTTGATGCTCTTTGTAACAGCGAATACGGTGTTATAACATCACTTCACGACATTGCGGCCGTAGGTCACCGTACCGTTCACGGCGGTGAGATTTTCAGCGGGTCTGTGCTTATTGACGAAAAGGTTAAAGCCGCTATCAGAGAATGTACTGAGCTTGCACCTCTTCACAATCCCGCTAACCTTATCGGTATTGAAGCTTGCGAAAAAGCGATGGGTCATGTTCCTCAGGTTGGTGTATTTGATACAGCCTTCCATCAGACAATGCCTGATTATGCGTATCTCTACGCACTTCCCTATGAATATTATGAAAAATATAAGGTAAGACGTTACGGCTTTCACGGTACATCTCATAAATATGTTGCAGGCAGAGCAGCTGCTATGCTGGGCAAGCCTATTGAGGAACTGAAAATTGTTACCTGCCATCTCGGTAACGGTTCTTCTATCACAGCGGTAGACGGTGGAAAATCCGTTGATACCTCTATGGGCTTCACTCCCCTTGCAGGTGTTATGATGGGTACGAGAAGCGGCGATATTGACCCCGCTATCATCCCCTATATCAAAGAAAAATGCAATATGACAGCCGAAGAGGTTGTTGATGTTCTCAACAAACAATCAGGTGTTCTCGGTATTTCTGAGCTTAGCAGTGATTTCCGCGACCTGTCACAGGCGGCGGAAAATGGTAACAAAAAAGCCGCTCTCGCTCTTGAGATGTTTGCATACCGCGTTCGTAGCTATATCGCTTCCTACGCGGCGGCAATGGGCGGCGTTGATGCTATTGTATTTACAGCAGGTATCGGCGAAAACACCGGCATAATCCGTCAGAATTGCGTAAAAGGACTTGAGTTTATGGGCGTTAAGCTTGATGCTGAGAAAAACAAGCTCCGCGGTGAAGAATTAGACATCAGCACCGCCGATGCCAAAGTTAAAACTCTCGTAATCCCCACTAACGAAGAGCTTATGATTGCTATGGATACCGCTGAAATTGTTGGTAATTTAGATTAATAAAATACCCAAAAAAGACGGCTGTCTCACCGAGACAGCCGTCTTTTTTTATTAAATGTTTTCTGTCATCATAATTTCATCTGCCGCGACTTTTGAAATGCTCAGGGTTTTTATTTCTTTTTCGCCGAAGCTGCTGCTGTAAACCTTATCAAATATTTTTATATTACAGTCAGTCTTTTTACCTTCTGTTTCATAAAGCCTTACGACAAGGGTGTCATCGTTTTCTGCGGGCTTTACAACCGTCAGCATTACATTATCCGCATCTGCACCGGCAAAGGACATTTCCGAAGGCATAGTTCCATCGTGGTTTGCTTCGCAGACTATAACAGGCGGGTTCTGGAAAAGTGCACCTGCTTTTGCAGGGTTTCCGTCAAAGGTAACCTTGAATTTTCCTTCTGTTATGCCCTGACCCATATATGGCAGGTCTGTTGAAGGCTTGAAGCTACCGTCATTGAGATGTGCAAAGAGTACGTTTCTTACTGCGGTGAAATTAATGTTTTCGCCGTCAAAATCATAGGCGAAGGTATTGTCACAGCTGACGGTCATTTCGTCCCCGATGTTCATATATTCACCGACAGGTCTTTCATACTCGCTTTTAGCCCTTCTAATTGAGCCGTAAGGTGTAGCTACCGTAATTTCGGAAATCTCGCAGGCGGGAGTTAGTCTGAATTTCAGAGTTTTGTTTTTCTCCTGCCATATCGCCCTCCAGCGGCATTCAATATTATCCCCGTGTAAGAGGTAAGTCATTTCCACCTTAGAATTACCAAGTATCCAAGTGGTCTTTATTGCAGTACGCAAAAAGCCTTCTTCGGTTATGTGATAATCCTCAAGCTTCAAAAATTCCTTTTCGGGTCCGAAGGTCAGACCGTTAAATCCCCATGTGTCAATATAATCGTGAGTTGCATAGGGTGCAAACAGGTTTATTGCTATTGTTTTGCCGGTTACGGTATCCGACACACGGTTTATTCCCGTTTCATCAAAGTCTATTTTATATCTGCTTGCACAGCCTGTCTTTTCAACCTTTTCGTCGGTTTTTATAACCTTGAAGCATTTATAGCCCATAGACGGCAGCTTTGCTTTAAATACAAATCTTGAACGAAATCCCGGCAATACCGACCGTTCGGTAATAATCTGACAGGGATATTCATTTCCTTCGCTGTCTGCTACCTTAATGCCGTCCTTGTACCAATCAAACTCCCACGCCCATTGTACCTCTGCTTCAATTTCACATTCCGTCTCAAAGACGCTGAGGTTCCATACAACCAGGTTCCACGGATTATCGGGATTTTTACCCGGCATCTTAATATTTTTTGTTACGCTCTGCAAGCTATAGTGGATTATTTCGTTTGCTGTCTGAATACATCTGCCATGGAGGTTTCTTGCATCGAAATACGCAGGTTCAATGGAGGTTCCCCCTAAAATGTCATGGAATTGATTAAACATCAAATCCTTCCAGCATTCATAGAGCTTTTCCTTCGGATAGGGTTTCCCCGTCAGCTTTTGTGCAATAACAGCCGCTTTTTCAGCATTCATCAAAGCATATTCGGCTATACGGTTATTCTTTTTGATTTCACTGAAATCCGAATAGGGTCCGGGGAACAGTACCGGAAGCTCATCATCCAGCTTTGGCAAATCAAGCTGTCTTACCCTGTTGAAATATTCTTCTACCGCGGCAAATTTAATATCAATCCCTTTTTCCTTCGCATATTCATAGACCTTTTCAATGTTCCTCTCCGTTGGTGCGCCGCCGTGGTTGGTAACGCCTATGATGCTCATAAGGGGATATGTTTTGTCTTTTTCTTTTTCCATAAGAGCATCAAAGGTGTCTTCTATTTTCGGTTTAAAAATATCATCATCCATGCGATAGGCAGTAACCGATGTGCTGTTATCGCCTTTCCATGTAAACACGGGTTGCATAAGGCTTTTGTGTGTCTCGCACGGTCTCCAGAAGGCATAGTTTTCAATACCGCTTTTTTCCAGAATCTGCACTAAGCTTTGGGGGTGACCGAAGCTGTCTATATTAAACACAGTCTTGCCCTTCCTGCCAAACCTGCTTTTCAGGTATTGCTGTGCATAAAGTGCCTGGCGGACATAGCTTTCGCCGTGTCCGCAGTTACAGTCAGGCTGTAGCCACCAGCCCTCACCTAATTCCCATCTGCCTTCCTTTACACGTTCTTTAATTTCTTCAAACATCTGCGGGTCGGCATTTTCTATCCATTCCAGAACTGCCGGAGCTGAAAAGGAATATTTTAAATCAGGATATTTCTTCATTCTGTCCAAAACAGACCTGAAGGTTGAACGGATTGATGCCATAGCTTCATCCCAGGTCCACATCCAAACCGGGTCAAAATGGGTATTGCCTACTACGTATAATTCTCTCATAATTATACCCCTTTAAATTATTTTACTTCGGGGTATTCATTACCGAGCAAATAAAGCGGTGCTTCATCTTCTTCGATTTCAGGGAAACGACCTGTAGGCTCATAGAATCTGTTATCTACTCTGTCATCGTTAACCTTCGAAACCTCGCCTACTAAAATTTTACCTTTACCCTCTTCACCCCAGAAGCTGTGGTACTGACCGCATTTTAAGGTTATGCTTTCGCCGGGTGTGAGAGTAACTGTTCCGCCTGCAGGAATCTCATAGGTTCTGCCATCGGAATATACGGTTACGGGAGTATCGGCAAACTGACCGTCTTCTGTGGAGTTATACATCTTTATAACAAGGTTACCGCCGCCGCGGTTTATAATATCTTCCATTTTCTTCCAATGAAAATGATACGGAGTAATCTGACCCTCTTCAACAATTAAAAGCTTTTCAGCATAAGGCTTGTCGTACTTTTCATCGCTGAAATTACCGTTTCTGATAGTTATCATCAGAAGTCCGATTTTATTAAAATCTCCGCTGCCGAAATCTGTAATATCCCAGCCCAGCATATTGTCGCGGATTTCATCGTATTCGTGACCTTTTTCCTTCCATTCCTCTGCACTCCAGAATACAAATGGAGGTAATTTGAAATTCATCTTATCGGCAAATTCCACTGCCTCTTTCATGATTTGATTAAGCTCTGAACGTTTCACAATTTTTACTTCCTTTCATAATAAGTTTTATTACATATAATATTTTAACGGGGGTATGCTACAGGTCAATTTCTCTTTTTAAAATCTCCGTCATTTTAACATAGCCTGCTGCGTTGGGGTGAATACCGTCGGGTGTCAGTTCATCCGACAGATTCTTTCCGTCATCAGATAAAGCAGAGGTATAGTCAATATATTTCTTACCGCAGGATTTTAAAAATTCGTTCATTTTCGCGGTCATATACCATCTTTTTTCGCGGTCAAAGGGCGGTGCTATGGTAGAAGGGATAACCGAACATAAAATTACTTCAATTCCCGCTTCGTCACATTTTTTAATCATAGCCCTTACATTTTGCCTGTATTCTTCCAGAACCTCCTCCACAGGCTCGCCTTTGGTTTTCCACCACAAATCATCATCACATCTGAATATATCATTTGTGCCTATCATAATTACGGCAGTTTTGGGGTTTAGCTGAATACAATCAGCATCAAACCTTTTAAGGAGATAGGTTGAATTATCCCCGCCGATACCGCGCTGTACTACAGATTTTTTCGTATTAAAATACAAATTTAAATTCCAATGCCAGGTTATACTGTCTCCCAGAAAAAGATAATCTATATCTTTTTTGAAGTACAAAAGCTGTTCGTTATCAAAATCATAATCCTGTCGCTTTGCATCTGCCGCCACAGTCTTACCGAACAATCCGGGTTTTATCATATAAACTCCATCCTTTCGTTTGTTTTACGCCATAACCTCTGTTACCGCATTATATATTTTCTTGTATTTCTCAAACTGTTTTGTATAAATTTCGTGGGTCTTTGCATTGGGTTTAAATATTTTTCTTTCGCTGAGAAGCTGTTTTCCTTCGCTGTAAATACCTACTGCTTTACCTGCGAGGTAAGCACTTCCCGCGCCGCCTGCTTCTTCACCGTCAAGGGCAGTTACTTCAATGTTCAAAACATCTGCCTTTATCTGAAGCCATACATCGGAGTTTGCGCCGCCGCCTGTTGCAATAAGCTTTTCAGCCGTCAGTCCGAAGCCCTTTAAAATTTCCATATTAAGTGCTATTTCATAGGCCGTGCCTTCCATCAACGCCTTATATATATCCATCTTTCCGTGTTCAAAGGTAAGACCTAAAACCGCCGCTGTGGATGACGAGTTCATATAGGGGGTTGCCGCACCTGCAAAATGAGGCATTATCATAAGACTTGAAGGTTCAGCTTTCACCTCGCCGTCCAGCTCTTTATAGGATTTCCCGGAAAAATTATCTTTGAACCATTTTAAGGTTGCACCACCTGCATAGGATAAAACATAACAAGCGTATTTTCCGTTAATATGGGGCGCAAAGGCATAGCCCTTTTCATAAATGTCGTAATCCCTTGGCGGCTCATCCATTATAACGGGCACACACTCAACTGTTCCCGTACCATCCATAACCTGATGCTTTTCAAAGGCGCCTGCTCCCGTCATTGCCGCAATCTGGTCATGACAGCCGCTGACTACCTGCATTTCTGTATTTATTCCCAGCATTTCTGCTATTTCTTTTTTTACGGTACCTGCAACGGTTCCCGAAGGTACTGGTGTCGAGAGCATATTTTCATCAATGCCTGCGAAGCCTAAAATATCCTTGCACCAGCATTTGTTTTTAATGTCAAAGGCTACTGTTCTTGCCGCAAGAGAAAAATCAATATTTCTCACGCCTGACAGCATATAAACAATGAAATCCTGCATTAAAAGTATGTATTTAGCCGCAGCATATTCTTTCGGCATATTTTCTTTTATCCACATCATTTTAGGTAATGAATACATAGGGTGCATCTTTGCTCCCGTTTTATACGCCAGGTTTTCTATACCGAATTTTTCCGCAAGTCTCTCGCATTGCTCGCTGCCACGGGGGTCAGTATAGAGCATAGCAGGTATTATGGGCACGTCATTTTCATCTACCATAACAAAGCTTTCGCCGAAGCTGGTTACGGCAAGCGCTGCCGCCGAGCTTAAATCAGCATTTTTAAGAACATACTTGACAGCCTCCCATATAGCGGCTCCGTCAATCTCGTGTAATCCGTTCTTTCTTGAAACCTCGTATTCTTTATATACTTTTCTGACAAAATTTCCTTTTTCGTCATATAAAACAACCTTACACCCTGTTGTGCCTATATCAAGACCGGCATTAAACATAGCTATAACCTCTTTTTCTTAAAATTTCCCCATGCCAAAGATTTTCATTGCGCCACTTGCGTTTTCTTCCATAGCCCTTGTGGCTTCTGCCGCAATGTCGTGGAAGAAGGTTTTATCCTTCATCTCAATTACTGCACTTCCGCCTGCTTTTGCCATATAGCTGTAGTAGTTGATTTTACGAACGCCGAGAGATATTACCTTTTTGTAATCCTCTTCGCTTACACCGCTTCCGCCGTGCATAACGAGAGGTACATCTACCATAGAATTGATTTCCTTTAATCTGTCGAAATCAAGCTTCGGTTTTGTTAAATAAATACCATGAGCCGTACCGAAGGAACAGGCAAGAGCATCAACGCCTGTTATATCCACAAATTCCTTCGCCATATTGGGGTCAGTATAAATCTGCGCGCCGCCTTCGCCGCCGCCTTCTCTTTTACCCATACTGCCGATTTCCGCTTCAACGCTTGCACCGGTTTGCTTTGCCAACTCAACAATAACACGTGTTCCTATGCAGTTCATGTGATATTCTTCCTCTGAACCGTCATACATAACAGAGGTAAATCCCACATCAAGCGCCTTTTTAACATAGCTGAGGCTTGTACCGTGGTCAAGATGAACACAAACGGGTACCTTCGCTGTTTTTGCCATCTCAATCATCATTCTGCCGATGACATCAATATATGCTACGCCCATTTCCTCGTGAATCTGTGCATGCATAATTATAACAGGCATATTCAGCTTTTCAGCCGCCGTAATTACCGCGTAAAGACTCTCCATATTCGGCGTGTTAAAAGAACCGATGGCACACTTTTTTTCTTCAGCAATTTTAAGCACTTCTCTCAATGTTGCTAACATTTAATTCCATCTCTTTCTGATTTTTATTTTATATCTTGATTTTATCATATTTTTGATGTATAATATAGGTATAAATGTTTTGAAAATCTGTAATTTTGTTCGGAGGTGGTTATTTGAGGCTAAGTATCAATATGGAAGAGCTTTCGGAATTGATGAAAAACTTTAATATCTTAACGGATTTTCGCGTTGTGATATATGACGATGAATTTTGCAAAATATCCTCTTATCCCAAAAAGAGCTGTAGCTTTTGCAGTCTCTTAAAGGACGACGAAATTTTAAAGGAACGCTGCAGGGCTTGCGACAGAAAATCCTTTGCTCTTGCAAAGGAAAGCGGAAAACCTGCTGTTTACAAGTGTCACGCAGGACTTACGGAAGCGGTTTTCCCAATTAAAATGAACGATATTACCGTGGGGTATCTTATGTTCGGTCAGACCATAATTCCTGAGGAAAAGACCGAAAGCCGTGATAAAATTCTGAATTATTGCAACAGCCACATAAATGACCGGAAAACTCTTGAAAAATATTATAATGACCTTATTTGCAAAAGCGAGGCACAGATTTCAGCCGCCGCTAAAATAATGGAGATTGCCGCCTGCTATCTGTGTAAGAATAATGTTGTGAGCATTGATAACAACAACATTATCGGGCGTCTCACCGCTTATGTGGATGATAATCTGGGCGGAAATCTGTCGGTGAATGATATTTGCAAGGCGCTTAACATAGGCAGAACGAAGCTGTTTGAAATTTCCAAACGGTATTTCGGTGTCAGCATAACGGGTTACATAAGAAAACGCCGCATTACCGCCGCATCGGATTATCTTTTGAAAAACGATTGCAGTGTTGCTCAGGCGGCAGATTTTGTGGGTATCACCGATTATAACTATTTTTCTAAAATATTCAAAACAGAAACGGGCTTCTCACCGAAGCAGTATAAGCAAAAATATATGAAATAATAAGGCATAAGAGGGCAGCATACGGCATTCGTATGCTACCCTCTTTTATGATTTTGTAAAGTCAGGGACAAAATTTTTTTGATTCTTTTAAAGGCTTCCCCTTGAGGGGAGGCTCCGTCGCAGACGGTGATGAGGTGTTTTTTCTTTTGTCATATTGGTTCTTAATACTTTTGCATTACCTGTTAATTTTGAATTGCTTGTTTTATTCATTTCCACCTCATCCGAGTTGCTTTGCAACCCACCTTCCCCTCAAGGGGAAGGCTTTTTTTCTCCCTTATATATCAAAGCTTATGATTTTGTCAAGTTAGGAGAACAGTGAATAATAGGCCCTCCTATTTGCAACCTACTTTTTCAACTGTTTTTCCTTTAGCACTTTTCCTTAGAACCCGCGAGAATACAGAATTTTCTCGCTCCCGATAGTATATGTAAATATCAAAATCGGCAAACTAATGTTTTAAATTGTATTGACTTGACAAAAGTAAAATTTATTCCTTTTCTTGAATTGCATCAAGTTGTTCTTGAGTTAATTCAATATATCTATTATCTGCATACATAGTGTTTGTTGTATCGTCTATGGCTTTAGATATTTTCTTAACATCAATCTCTTTACCAAAAGGTAATTCTTCATCTGCATTTTGAGCGACCATAATAAACGAATCATTTCCCCAATCAACATCAAAAGAGGTAACTATTTTTGTTCCATCAGTTACATCAAAAAATGTTTCTTGGTTGTCTATGAAGGATTCATAAATAAACTCAAATAATGCATCCTTACTAATTTTAATAACTCTATATGTATTATCTGGAATTTTCTTCTCTATCTTTTTCTTTCGAAACATATTCCTTACTCCTTTTAGGATTCTATATATAACTTTCTGCCAAATTATACACTCAATAATGCCTGCCAGAAAAAGTGTTGCCATGCAGGAAGAAATAACAAAAGCATTATGAACAGCCAAATATTAAGTTTAAAACCAACCTTGATTTTTGTTCTCCAAACCAACGATGTTATATTCAGCATAATGCCTACAAATACACTAAAGGGAATTCCAAAGATTATGTAAAAAGCATTTATACAAACAATATCATATAGTAAGCTTTCCTCATATAACATGCCATAAAAGGTGCATCCCAACGCAAAACTTATTAAATTTAACACAACAATACCTATAATAATTTTGTCAGTCAAACTTATTTTCTTCATATTCCCACACCTTTCAACATTGTTCTTTGTTATTCGACAGATTTCTTACTCGTGTCAAGTCAGGGACAAAATTTTTTTGATTCTTTTTAAGAAGTCGGAGGCCAAGCGGTCTTAGGAAG
>JAZSKI010000037.1:0-17461 GCA_045534775.1 Clostridia bacterium
TTTCTTTTGCGGAAACTAACATTTTTATAATTCCTCCTAAATTTTTTCATATACATATATTATAAAACAAAACTTGTAAAATTCCAATAGGTTTTTTGAAAAAAAATAATTTTTATTAGAATTATATAAAAAAAGAGATGATTTTTATAGAAAATCTGTATATTTATTGAATGACATAATAAAAACATTTTTTTCATAAACTGTCACGAGGTGACAGTAGTGGAACAAATTTATGTATTATGCAGGGAGCTTAACGGTTTTTTATGGGGAACAGCCGGGGTTGCGGTTATGCTTACCGTAGGTATTTTTTTCACCGTAACCACCAATTTTTTTCAGATAAGACATTTGGGAAAGATTTTAAGCACCACCGCAGGAGAGCTGTTTAAGAAAAAAGAGAAAAAAGAAGGTATCACCTCCTTCCAGGCGGTGGCAACGGCTTTAGGAGGCACTATAGGTACGGGGAATATTGCTGGGGTGGCAACAGCCATTACGGCAGGAGGAGCAGGAGCAGTATTCTGGATGTGGGTCAGCGGAATTTTCGGTATGATGACAAAATATGCCGAGATAGTGCTGGCGGTAAATTATAAAGATAAATCAGGCGGCGGACCTATGCAGTATATGGAAAAGGGTATGGGAAGCCGTAGTATGGGCGTAATATTTGCGGCTCTTTGTATAGGAGCGTCCTTTGGTATCGGCAATATGACCCAGTCAAATTCCATCGCACAGGCGGCAAACAGCCTTTGCGGTATTTCGCCGCAGATTTCGGGCTGTATTGTGGCGGCGGGCTGCGGCATTATAATAAGCGGCGGCGGTAAAAGAATTGCAGGAGCAGCTCAGCTGATAGTGCCGTTTATGGCAATATTTTATTTTACCTTCGCCCTGATTTTTCTGACGGCAAATTTTGACCGTATAGATGATGCACTAAAACTGATTTTCACCTCTGCCTTCAGAGGAGAAAGCATTATGGGCGGCGTGGCAGGCTCGGCGGTCAAAACGGGGATTGCACGCGGAATTTTCACTAACGAAGCAGGTATGGGCTCGTCGCCCATAGCCCACGGCTGCTCCAATGCGGATAATCCTGTAAAACAGGGTATGTGGGGGATTTTTGAGGTGTTTTTAGATACGGTAGTCATCTGCACTCTGACGGCACTTGTTATTCTTTCTGCACCTCCTGAGCTTTTGAAACTGTATGATGGGGCAGAGCTTACCTCGGCGGCCTTTTCGACTGTTTTCGGTAAATGGGGAGGAGCTGTCATTTCCGTATCGGTAATGCTTTTTGCGACTGCATCGGTTTTTGGCTGGGCGTTTTACGGGCAAAAGGCGTTGGAATACATAACCCCGAGCAAAAGAATTTTAAAAGCATATAAAATGATTTTTATTGCTTTTCTGTATATTGGTGCCGTATCGAAGCTGACGCAGGTATGGGAAATTGCCGATACCTTAAACGGTCTTATGGCAATACCTAACCTTACAGCCATAGTTTATCTGTCGCCTGTTGTGGTAAAATTAACTAAAAAATATACAATTTAAATATTTTTATTGCATATTTATAAATTTTATGATATACTTAATGTAGACATTATAAAACAGCGAGGTAGTCAATATGAAAATATCTGTTATTGCCAATAAACGTAAGGACACCGATTTGAAAATTTTAAGAGAGGTTCGGGCGTGCTTTGAAGGAAAAGCAGACCTGCGGATTTACGAGGATTTATGTATACCCGAAGCCTTTGAAAACACGGACATAGTCGTTGCCCTGGGTGGTGACGGTACCATAATCAAGGTAGCGAAAATGGCGGCAAAACGCGGAGTGCCGGTGTGCGGTATCAATATGGGAAAGGTAGGCTTTCTTGCCGCGGCGGAAATTTTGGAAATTCCTCTTGTAGCTGAAAAGCTTTTGTCGGGAGATTACAAAATTGAAAACCGTATGATGCTTGAGGTGAAGATTAAGACCAAATCGGGCGAAAGTGAGTTTATGCCGGTTTTAAATGATATAGTTATATGTCGGGGGGCTTATCCCAGAATGATAGAGCTGAGACTCGCGGCAGAAGGGGATTTTCTGGACTCTTACCGCGCCGACGGAGCAATAATTTCTACACCTACCGGTTCAACGGCATATTCCCTGTCCTCAGGGGGACCTGTAGTTTCACCCACTATGGAGCTGATGCTTCTTACGCCTATCTGTGCCTTTGATTTGCAAACACGCAGTATGGTAATTCCTGCAGAAAAACAGCTTACGGTAACGGTAGGCGGCAAGGTGAGGGCTACGGCAGGAGTTTCCATTGACGGAGCAGAGGATATAGCCATAGGAATTGGAGATAAGGTAATCATAAAAAAATCGGACTACTCTACGAAGCTCATCAGCATTGGCGGCAGAAGCTTTTACGGGGTGCTCAGAAAAAAGCTTGGGAGGAAATATGAATAAATACGAAAGACAGTCACATATATTGCAGATAATTAAAGATAACACAGTCCAGACTCAGGAGGATTTGGCAGGATGTCTGAATCAACGGGGAATATTTGCCACTCAGGCTACCATATCCCGTGATATTAAGGAGCTTCGTCTTGTTAAGGTTCAGGCGGGGGAAGTGTATAAATATGCTACGTCCACAGCGGAATCGGCAGGAGGGTTGGAAACAAGACTTAAAAATGTTTTCTCTGAATCAGTGATTTCAGCTTCTTCGGCGGAAAATATAGTTGTGGTGAAAACCTTAAGCGGTATGGCACAAGCCGCCGCCGCCGCGATAGATGCTATGGAATATGTTGAGGTGTTGGGCTGTATTGCGGGGGATGATACCATTATGGTTGTGGCAACAAGCGAAAAATCTGCCGCAAAGATAACAGCAAAGCTTAAAATGATGATAAAGTAGCAAAGAAACGGAGAGAAAGGTATGCTGTCGTTTATTGATATACACAATGTAGCGGTAATTGAGCATAATCAGATAGAATTTTTTGACGGGTTGAACGTCCTGACAGGTGAAACAGGTGCAGGTAAATCTATTATTATAGACGCAATAAGTATGGTTTTGGGCTATAGGACAAGCCGTGACATTATAAGAAGCGGTGAGCAAAAAGCAACCGTCAGCGCTTTGTTTTACATACCCGAAGATATGTGGCCGCTTTTCGGACAATGGGGGATTACACCTACGGAAGACAATACCATTGCCATATACCGCGAAATATCGGCTGACGGCAGGGGAATGTGCCGTATTAACGGACGGCTCTCCTCGGTTGCGGTTTTGAAGGAAGTAGGTAAACAGCTCATAAATATTCACGGTCAGCAGGATACGGCGGAGCTTTATTCTGCGGAAAAGCATATAGATTTGCTGGACGGCTACGGTGCAAAGGAAACAGCGCCGTTGCTTGCGGAATATTCGGAGCTGTACAAGGAATATCTGAGACTGAAGCACGCTGCTGATGACGCCGCAGCCGAAGAATTTAAGGTTAATACGGAAATAGATTTGCTTACTTATCAGATTAATGAAATATCCGCGTTAAATTTAAAACAGGGCGAGGAAGCGGAGCTGGTAAGAAAAACGGAAGCTATGGAAAATTTTGAACAGATTTCGTGTACCTGCGGCAAGGCGAAAGAGCTTATTTCGGGCGGCGATATAAATATTCGCGACAGCCTTTCGGTTATCGTGAAGGATTTTGAAAAAATTGCACCTTATGGGGAAGAGATTGAAAAAATCTATTCTCAGCTTATGGATGTTTTTTATATGACAGATGACATTTCGGGTAGTATAGAAGCTTTGGCGGATACCGTAGATTATGATGAAGCAGAGCTGAATTTTATGGAGGAGCGAATTTATGAAATCCGCCGACTTGCTTCAAAATACAAATGCAGTCCCGACGGGCTTCTCGATTTCCTGGAAGAAGCAGGAGAAAGACTCAGCCTCTTGCAAAGCACTAAAAGCTCATCGGAAGAAAATTTGCGAAAGCTTGAAGAAATAAAAGGGATTTTGCGGGAAAAAGCGCAGGTCTTAAGCAGTACCAGGAAAAAGCTTGCGGAAAGCTTTGAGGAGAAAATCATTGCACATTTAAACGACCTTAATATGAAAGGCGTTAAGTTTAAGACTATGTTTACGGAAACAGACCTTGGTGCGAAGGGCATCGATAATGTTGAATTTTTGATTTCGGCTAACGTAGGCGAGGAGCTGAGGCAGATGGCAAAAATCGCATCGGGCGGTGAGCTTTCGAGAATTATGCTGGCACTTAAGAGCATTATTGCATCTTATGACAGTGTAGATACTTATATTTTTGATGAGATAGATACGGGTATTTCGGGTATTACCTCGGAAAAGGTGGCAGATAAGCTGGCGGCGGTTTCAAAAAACAAACAAACCGTTATCATTACCCACAGTCCGCATATTGCGGCGGTTGCTGATCATCATTTCTTAATCAAAAAGGCAACGGTGGAGGGTAAAACAAAAACTACCCTGTCGCTTCTTGACAGCGATGGCAGAGCGGCAGAAATTGCAAGGATAAACTCAGGCTCTCATTTGACAGAGGCGGCTATGACCCATGCAAGAGAATTATTAAAAATCAGAGAAAAGGAAAAAGGCGTGTAAAATGAAAAAAATATTAGCAATTATCGCGGCACTTGCCCTGATAATGCCGAATTGTACGGCAACGGAAACCAAAGAAAAGACAGAAACAGCAGAGACGGTAGAAGTGGTAAAAGAAGAGGTAGCAGAACCGAAAACCGTTAAAACCTCAAGGAGTATATGTGACGGTGTAGAGCTGATAAATATATATATCAGGACGGCAGACGGTCCCCAGAACGTTAGTGTTATTGAGGCTGACCTCGGCAAATGGAATTTATACTTAAAACCGCTGTTTTCGGAAAAAGGAAGCAGTTATTTATCAAATGTGCAGACTCTTGTGGAGGATAATAATGCCATTGGTGCAATTAATGCAGATTTTTTCCGCTGGGGAGATGATGGCGGCGGCTCTGCCATCGGATATAACGTGGTGGACGGTGAGCTTATAACAACACCTTGTGTTGACGAAGAGGTTGCCGCGGTAGGTATGACTGAGGATAACAAATTTATTTTCGATTATTTCAAAAGAAATATAGAAATTACGACAGAAGACGGTGAAACAGAAGAAATACAACACATAAACAAATATGACGATTTAGACGGTCTGGTTTTATATGATAAAAACTGGGGAGCAACTTCTTTAGGCTCTCACGGGAATCTCATTGAGGTTGTGGTGGAGGATAATGAGGTAATCGAGGTGCGTAGCGAGATGCCGCCCGTTAAAATTCCCGAAAACGGATATATTTTGGCGGGGCTGTCGGATTTGACTCCCTTTATCACTGAAAGCCTTAAGGTAGGCACTAAGGTGGAGCTTGATATAGAAATTACACCGGGTCATGACTGTACCCATATAATCGGGGGAGGTACGTTATTGATAAAAAAAGGCAAAAAAGCCGAAATCACCCATAACGTAGGCGGAAGAAACCCCAGAAGTGCCTTTGCTGTTGATAAAAGCGGCGAAAAGGTGTATTTTATAGCTGTTGACGGCAGAGAAAAGGACGGCAGCATTGGTATGACCCTGACGGAGCTTCAGGAATTTCTGCTGGATATGGGGGTATATAATGCCATAAACTTTGACGGCGGCGGTTCAACTCAGCTTGTAATGCGAGATATGGCGAAATGGGAGGCAGAGATTCTCAATAAACCCAGCCAGACACCTTACCGTAAGGTTGTAAATGCCTTAGGACTTATGGATAAAAAATATCTCCGCAACCATACAGCAGACGCTTATATAGAGAGATTTGAGAAGGATACATCCGAGCTATATATATATCCCCGTGATGTGGCGGCTGAATATGAGGTAACGGGCGGCAAAGGAAAGCTGACCTACGATTTTACGGAAGAAAGCGACAAGCTTCTGTCGGCAGGCTTTTCTCTTGATACGCCGGCGAAAATTTCTGAAAAAAACTCAAAAATCAGTATAGATGTTTACGGGTCAGAGGATAATAAACAATGGCTCAGATATATGATTACAGATGCTGATGGTGAGGTACAGAGAATTACAATAGCAAATGAAATCAACTGGAACG
This sequence comes from Clostridia bacterium, assembly GCA_045534775.1. Lineage (GTDB taxonomy): Bacteria > Bacillota > Clostridia > RUG12999 > RUG12999 > JAZOTK01. Next base: position 6,074 of record JAZSKI010000037.1, read on the forward strand.
GTCTCAAAACCATAACGGTACGTGTTCCCGATGATATAAAGCTTCCTGCTAAGCTTACCAGAATTTATATGGTACAGCCGAACAATGAAACACGCTCAAAAGGCGAGGTGTATTTCGACAACCTATCCGTAACAGGGCAGAAAGCACTTAATTTAGCCGTTTCGGCAGGGGTTCGGAATAACAATAATATGCTGACGAAAATTACGGCAACAGGCTTAGGTAACGAGATGAACTATTACCTGGAAAATCTTGTGATTTCGGGCTGTGAGACGGGTACTACAATCAGCAGAAAAGACGGAGACGTAAGCGAGCTTTCGGGTGTATCGGTGGTATGGTGCGATGACAGCGCAAAAGCCCTTGACAAAGCGGCGGCGGACGTTATAATAGCCATATCGGAAGAAGACCCCCGTGATTTGGGATTTGCCGCTAAATTAGAGGAGCTGGCACTTAAAGGCAAGGAGGTTTATGCTGTTTATTGCGGCAATGCTACGGCGGAGGAGCTATACGGCAGAGTTAAATATATTACATTAAAAATAACAGAGCCGAAGCTCAGCCACGGGACGGCAGGAAGTGATATCTTAAGCTTTTTTAAAGAAGGTAATAAAATAAAATATGAGATACATGATTATAAAATTTGGTAAAAGGAGCAAAAGCAATGTCGGAGGTTTATATATTCGGTCATAAAAATCCCGATACGGATTCTATTTGTGCGGCGATTGCTTATGAAGAACTGAAAAATTCTCTGTCTGACGGCAAGACCTATGTGGCCTGCAGATTGGGTGATATTAACCGAGAAACTGACTATATTTTAAAAAAATTCAATATTCCCAAGCCCTTGAAAATTGAGGATGTAAATCCGCAGGTGAGAGATGCGGAATATGATAAGTCGGTATCGGTAATGCCTGATGATACCATAAGCAGTGCGTGGAAAGCCATGCGTGAAGATGCCCTTACCTTAATTCCCGTAACCAACGAGGACGGGACTATGGCGGGAATAATATCCTCTCAGGATATAACAGAAGCGTATATGGAGCTGGCAGACCCCTGTTTTTTGAAGCGTCATTCTATCAACATCAAGCAGATAGTCGAAGCCTTAAACGCAGATGTAATATGCGGCAAGCCTTCGAGGACCGATATACCCGACAGGGTTATGATTTTCGATAACCCGTTAAAAAGCACCGGAAAGGATAATCTGTTGCTGGTAGGCGATGATGAGGCAGACGTAAATGCGGCTTTGGAAAATACCGCTAAATATATAGTACTGTCGGGAAATTTTACGGACAGCGATATGGGTAAAATTAAGAGAAGAGGTGAAGAACGGGATAAAATTGTTTTATTCTCGGGAGAATCACTTTTTGCTCTTGTGAGAATGATAGCTCAGGCACTCCCTGTCAGAAGTGTAATGACAAAGGAAGATATTATTCAGTTCAGACCTAACAGCCGAATTGATGATGTGATGGAGATTATGTTGAAATACCGTCACAGATATTTCCCTGTAGTAGACCTGAACCGTCGTCCCTTAGGTTTGATTTCAAGAAGGCATCTTATAACCTACAGACGCAAGCAGGTAATTCTTGTGGACCATAACGAAACGGGACAAACCGCCGAAGGAATAGATAAGGCGGATATACTTGAGATTATTGACCACCACAGATTAGGTGATTTGCAAACAGGCGGACCTATTTTCATAAACTGTAAGGCTGTAGGGGCAACATCTACAATCATTGCCGAGGAATTTTTCTTAAAAGGAATTGAGCCTACGAAGAAAACAGCGGCACTTTTGCTGAGTGCTATAATTTCCGATACCCTTTTGTTCCGTTCTCCTACCTGCACGCCGCGGGATAGGGAAACTGCACATCGCCTTGCCGGGATAGCAGGGTTGGATGTGTATGAGTACGGGCAGGAAATGCTGAAGGAAGGAGCGAGCATAAAACAGTTCACTCCTGAAGAAATCTTACGAAACGATGCTAAACAGTACGAAATAGGCAAGTATAAAATCCATACCTGCCAAATTTTAACTACGGATATTTCAGAGGTATATTCCATAAAGGATAAGATAGAAACGGCGGCGGAGGGTATGATAACCAAACAAAGCTTAAGCGGAATTTTGTTTATTGTAACAGACTTTTTCCGCCAAGGCTCGGAAATTATGATTTTCGGTCCCGAAAAAGAAGCAATTTCCTTCGCTATGGGTTTTGAAGGAGAAACAAGCAGATTTGAAGAAGGCGTAATGTCAAGGAAAAGCCAGGTAATACCAAGACTGGTAATGAATTTCAGATAAAACAAGGACACGCAGGCAGTGAAACAGGGAGCCGGGGGATGAGGACCGGTATTTCCAATATGGGAGCCTTGTGCGGTTGTGCCGTAACAGCAACGATATACCTATGGTGCGATATACCCTGACGGATGATATATATTGTGAAATATCCTCGCCAAGGACGAGATATATTCCAAATGCGATATGCCCTGTGGAGCGTGTAGGGCAGGGGCTTGCTCCTGCCGAAAAACCAAAGAAAGTAAAAGCCTGTTCCCGGGAAAGAGGTAATTGTATGAATAACAGTAACGTCCCTTATATAATTGAAAAATTTGACAAATACGGTAATATTTTGAGCGAAGAAGCTCACAATATGGATAAGTTTGAATTGCCCGAAGGGGGAACGGAACAATTTTTGAAGTATATAGCCGGTGCCTGTGAAAAGTATTTTCAAGACGCAAAGAATGTTGAACGCTATAAGAAGTGGAAAATCGAACGTGATGCAAGAAAGGATAGAATATGAATTTAAAAGAATATATACTGTCTCTCGGGGCATCGGAGGTGGGATTTAGCGACATTTCCGGAGCGAAGGCCGGGACTCTTTTGGCAGAGTACGGCGGCAGTGAAAATATGAATTATGCCATAACTATAGTGGTTAAACTGTCGGACGGAGTCCTTGAAGGTATAACCGACAGACCTACTCATACATATTTTCAGCATTATCGGACGGTTAACACACATCTGGATAATATAATGCTTAAAACGGGAATGGAAATTGAGAAATTGGGATATAAATATATTCCCGTTGCGGCATCCCAGAGCATTAACGGATTGCAGGGGCTTTTTCAGCACAAAACGGCGGCAAGACTCAGCGGGCTCGGAACCATTGGTAAAAGCGGGCTTTTCATCTCTAAAAAATTCGGCACGAGAGTAAGGCTCGGCACCATAGTTACCGATATGCCCCTGCCTGTAGGTGAGCCGTGTACAGAAGATTTATGCGGAAGCTGTAACGCCTGCGTTAAGGCTTGTCCCGCTATGGCGATAGAAAATAAAAGCTTTGACCTGACCGACCCGAAAAACACTTTAAGCCGCAGTCTTTGCTCGGAATATATGAAAGAGCATTTTAAAAACATCGGCAGAGGGGCAGTATGCGGAATTTGTGTTAAAGTATGTAAATACAGCAGATAAAAATCAAGAGTTTTATTAAAAAAATAATACAATATAAACTAATGAGGAGGTAATTTATATGTTCAGAGTGATTGAGACATTTTTTGCAGGGAAAGGGATAGCGTTTTTAAATGGAGCTTTTAAAGCGGTTATCCTTGCGGCTATCGGTCTTTTAATAATTTATATTGTTAATAAGACTATTGAAAAAATACTTAACAAATCAAAGCTTGAAACGGCGGCACACGGGCTTATAAAAACAGTTGCAAAAACGGTGATGTATGCTCTGCTGATTTTAATCATTGCATCTTCCTTGGAGATAGATGTAACAGGTATTGTAGCCCTTGCCAGTGTTCTTACATTGGCGATTTCGCTTGCTCTTCAGGATATGCTGAGTAATGTAATTGGTGGATTTACACTTATCTATAATAAACCCTTCAGCTCAGGTGATTATGTTGAAATTGCAGGACAGTCCGGAACCGTTCTTGAAATCGGCATGGCATATACAAAGCTGTCAACAGCAGACAATAAGGTTGTTTCAATACCAAATAAATCTGTAGTTGCAACAGAAATTGTAAATTATACAACACTTGGTACAAGAAGAATAGATATTTTGGTTACAGCATCTTACGATGCCCCGATACAGAAGGTAATATCAACACTCCTTGATGCGGCGAAGCATGAAAAAATATTATCGGCTCCGACACCGTTTTCTGCTGTTAACCAATATGGTGACAGCAGTATCGAATATGTTTTGCGGTTTTGGACGAAATCAGAAGATTATTGGGATATGTATTATCAAGTGGTAGACAAGATTAAACCAATGTTTGATGAAGCCGGGATTGAGATGACATATCCGCATTTGAATATTCATGTTGATAAGTAACGGGTGAAAACAAATCGGAGCTTGGAGACTATGAACTTATTAAGTAAATCTCGGTTTGTTGATATGATTATAAACAAAAAAGGAAAAATAATATGACATTAGATGATTTTAAACAGATAAAAACAAAGTTTGAGGGAATGGAAGCCATTGTGGTTTTACCTGAAAAATCCAATGGGAAGCAGGTGCTTAAAACAGAATATTTCGGAGCCTTTGCTGAAGTTGAGGCAGAGCTGATAAAACGAGGATTTACCCTCATACACGTCAGAAACACCAATCGCTGGGGTACGGAGGATAATGTAGACAGACAGGCGGCGTTTATAAAGCATACGGCGAAGGAATATAATTTATCGGAGAAAACCGTTTTGGTGGGAATGAGCTGCGGAGGAATGGAGGCTGTGTACCTTGCGGCAAAATATCCGGAGCTTGTTTCGGTTATGTATCTTGATGCACCCGTGATGAATTTCTGCAGCTGTCCTGCTGATTTTGTTATGGCAAAGTCGGGGTTTTGGGATGAGTTTTACAGTGTATGCAAAATATCCAAACCCGAGCTGTTAATGTACAGAAATCACCCCATTGACAAAATACCTGTTTTGACAGAAAATAAAATCCCTGTAATTATGGTATATGGAGAGGATGATTTAATAGTACCCTACAAAGAAAACGGCATAGCTTTAGAGCGTGCCTACAGAGAAAATAATATCCCCCTTGAGGTTTACGGGAAAGAAAACTGCAGTCATCATCCTCACGGTCTTTCCGACTCGACAATAATTGCAGATTTTATAAGCAAATACGCATAATATATCATTCCGGTCTGCCGTCTTTTATGGTGTAGCTTAAATCCGCCGCAAGGGCGTGGTTTGGGTTGTGAGTTACCATAAGTACGGTTATGCCCTTTTCAGATAAGGATTTCAATAAATTGATAATATTTTCTGCAGACACGCTGTCTAAATTTCCCGTAGGCTCGTCTGCTAAAATAAGGGGAGGGTCGCAGGCTAAAGCGCGGGCTATGGCTACACGCTGACGCTGTCCGCCCGAAAGCTGAGGAGGAGTATGGTGCATCCTCTCGGACAAGCCAAGCTGCTCAAGCAGAAGCTTGCCGCGTTTTTCCCGCTTCTTTTTAGGAACGCCGCTCAGCATCAGCGGCAGTATCACATTATCAATAGCAGTCATATTATTCTGAAGATAAAAGGACTGGAAAACAAATCCTATTTTTCTCAGTCTGAACTCTGCCGCCGCATCATCCCTTAAGCCTATGATGCTTTCGCCGTCAATTAAAATCTCACCGCTGTCGGGACGGTCAAGACAGCCTGCAAGATTCATAAGTGTTGATTTTCCCGATCCCGATTCACCTATAAGTGTCGCAAAACAGCCTTTAGGTATGTGCATATTAACGTTGCACAGTGCCTTAACGGTTGTGTTGTTGCTGCGGTAGGTTTTATTCACATCAATTAACCTTATCATTCTAATCACCCGTTTTATTAAACTTAAATTCACCCTTATGCCCGACTTTCGGAAAAGAGGGTTAAAAGCTTCAATTATTATTATGCCATAAATAAATTAAATTACACCTGAAAAATATGTATAAGAGAAAACAATATCCCCTGACCTTAAGCGCAGAGGAGAACATCATAATATTAGTGTATTAGTAAATTTTTATAAAAAAATAACGGCACAAAATTAATATTTGTGGATTGTGATAAAATTAACAAAAAAAGAAGGATTTAAAGGAGTCTATGTCGAAAACAGAAATTGGAGAGGATTTTAGATTTTTACTAAAATGATAATTAATCACCGCATAAGCGGGACAGAAAGTGAGGATATAATATGACTAACAATCAGAAAGTACTTACTTGGCTAGAAGAAATGAAGGCTATGGTAAGACCCGAAAAAATCGTATGGATTGACGGCAGCGAGGCGCAGCTTGAAGCGTTGCGTGCTGAAAGTGTCGCTACAGGCGAAATGATTAAACTTAACCAGGAGAAGCTTCCCGGCTGTTACTATCACAGAACAGCAGAGAACGATGTTGCCCGCGTTGAGGACAGAACCTTCATCTGCAGCAGCGAAAATCCCGGTCCGACAAATAACTGGATGAAACCCGAGGAAGCATATCCTATGATGAAAAAGCTCTATGACGGTTCTATGGAAGGCAGAACTATGTATGTAATTCCTTTTATAATGGGTACAAAAGGCTCTCCCTTCTCTAAGGTAGGTATTGAGCTTACCGACAGCATCTACGTTGTTCTCAATATGGCTATTATGACAAGAGTAGGCACAGATGCTCTCGAAGAAATCGGCGAAAATGGCGATTTCACGAAATGTCTCCACGCTAAAAAGGATGTAAATCCCGAAGAAAGATACATTATGCAGTTCCCTGAAGATAACACCATCTGGAGCATCAACTCTGCTTACGGCGGAAACGTGCTTCTCGGCAAAAAATGTCTGGCACTCAGAATTGCAAGCTATCTCGGTTATAAAGAAGGCTGGATGGCTGAACATATGCTTATCCTCGGTATTGAAAATCCCCAGGGCGAGGTTAAATATGTTTGTGCCGCATTCCCCAGCGCTTGTGGTAAAACAAACCTGGCTATGCTTATTCCTCCTGAAATTCTCAAGGGTTATAAGGTATGGACAGTAGGTGATGATATAGCGTGGCTCAGAGTTAACCCCAAAGACGGCAAGCTCTATGCTATCAACCCCGAAGCAGGTTTCTTCGGCGTTGCTCCCGGTACCAGCTCAAAATCTAACCTTAACGCACTTAAGACAACTATGTCTAATACAATATTCACCAATGTTCTTATAAGAGATGATAAAACAGTATGGTGGGAAGGTCACGATGATGCGGCTCCCGACCACGCTATCGACTGGATTGGTAACGAATGGACACCCGACAAGGGTATCAAGGGTGCACACCCCAACTCCAGATTTACTGCTCCTGCAAGACAGTGTCCCTGCATTTCAAGCGAATTTGAAAATCCCGCAGGTGTACCGATTTCTGCTATTATCTTCGGCGGCAGACGTGCGAAAACCGCTCCCCTTGTATACGAGTCATTTGACTGGAACCACGGCGTATTCGTTGGTGCTACTATGGCTTCTGAAACTACAGCCGCTGCTGCAGGTGCTGTAGGCGTTGTAAGGCGTGACCCTATGGCAATGTTACCCTTCTGCGGTTACCATATGGGTGACTATTTCCAGCATTGGATTGATATGGGTCTTAAAGCTGAGCACGCCCCCAAAATCTTCCACGTTAACTGGTTCCGCCGCGGCGAACAGGGCGAGTTCCTCTGGCCCGGATTTGGTGATAATGTTCGTGTTATCAACTGGATTATTGACCGTTGCGAAGGTAAGGTAGATGCTAAAGAAACCGCTATCGGCTATGTTCCCTTTAAGGAAGATTTAAACCTGGAAGGTCTTGATATTTCTGATGAGGTTGTAGATGAAATCTTAAGCGTAAACAAAGAATACTGGCTTGAAGATTTGGAAGGTCAGAAAGAATTTTTTGCAAAATTCGGCGATAAGCTACCTGCTGAAATTAAAAATCAGTTAGCAAACCTCGAAAAGAGACTTAATGCGTAATTAAAGACATAAGACAAAAAAAGGAGTTCACAGCGAACTCCCTTTTTTTGTCGGAGGCAGAGTATAATATTTTTAAAACGCTTATTTGGCGAAATTACCAAAATTAAAAATATTGTCAAAATCCATTGACAAATGTAAAAAAAAATAGTATAATATATCTTGCCGCTAAATTTTAGATGAGAGGGTGAATATAATGAAGCTGGCGTTTATCGGCGGGGGGAATATGGCTACCGCTATTATTGAAGGTATTGTGAAATCGGGCTTTGCCGGTACGGGTGAAATCAGTATCAGCGACAAAGATGATTTGAAGCTGAAAAGCTTTAAAGACCGCGGAATGAATGTATTTTCAGACAACCTTGAAGCCGCATGCGACAGCGACATTATTATAGTTGCCGTAAAACCTGCAGTAGTTGCTACGGTTTTGGGCGAGCTTTCCGAGCTTAAAAATATTTCAGATAAGCTTATTATTTCCATTGCAGCAGGCGTGAGCCTCGCAAAGCTTTCGCATTATATGGGCAAAGAAGCAAAATTTATAAGAGTAATGCCTAACACTCCTGCTATGGTAGGCGAGGGAATGGCGGCTCTTTGCAAAAACTCCTCTGTCAGCGATGATGAAATGCTCTTGGCAATAAATATGTTCTCCACTTTTGGGAAAGCTGTCTGTGTAACAGAAAAGCAGATGGATGCCGTGACGGCGGTTTCGGGTTCGGGACCTGCTTATGTCTATATGTTTATTGAAGCGCTGGCGGATGGCGGCGTGCTTGAAGGATTGCCGAGAGATACGGCGTATATTCTGGCGGCACAAACGGTACTTGGGGCGGCAAAAATGGTTCTTGAAACAGGAATTCATCCCGGTACCCTGAAGGATATGGTATGCTCGCCGGGTGGAACTACCATTGAAGCGGTGGCATCTCTTGAAAACGATGGATTTCGCGGCAGTATAATTCGTGCAGTAGAGGTCTGCGCCGAAAAATCCTCAAAGCTGTAATCATAAACTTGTCCCCTCCGTCATATAATTTGGTGGAGGTGATAATTTGAGATATTCTACACTAAAGCTTTACGTTTTATCGGGAATAATATTGTTGCTTGGCGTTTGCGTAGGCAGCGGCGCGGCGTGCCTGCTGTCGCAGGAGCTGTGTGAGGATTTGATTGCACCTATAACCGGGTATGGCGGAGAGCTAAGCCGCACCGAAGTTGTTTTGAATTTTGCCGGTTCGGCATTAAAACCCGTTATTGTAATGTGGGTATTCGGTTTAACCCGATTTTCGATTTTTGCAAACATTTTAGCGTTGGTGTACAGAGGTACAGTTTTCGGCGTTATTTTCGGTGCGTTGTACCGTATGCTCGGTACGACCGAAGGTTTGGTTAACAGTCTTATATGTATTTTTCCGCAAAACATACTGTACATAGGAGTATTGTTGTCTGTGTCGGTATGGTCTTATGAATATTCTATATGTAAAATCAGTACAAAAAGGTTAAGGATAACGTATTTCGGCATATTGGCGGTGTCTGTCGGCATTTGCTTTATATGCGGATTTTTTGACGCTTTTATAACAGCGACCTTTTTGGGGAAGGAGGTAGATTATGCTGTTTTCGGATGAATATAATAAATATTTGCTTGAGGAAAAGAAAACATCCAAAAGTACGGCAATTTCGTATGTTCGTGATATAAAAAAATTTAACTCATATATTGACCGTCTGGGAATAAAAAGTCTGGATGTCCGTAGAGAAAACATAGTCACATATCTGATGTATATGCAGAAAAACGGACAGGCTACCTCGTCAATACTCCGAATGATAGCATCTCTCAGATCTTATTATACATATCTTAATGTTAGGAAAATTATTTCGGATGACCCTTTAGAAGGAGTTGAAGCACCTAAGCTTCCGGAACGTAATTTTGAAATTTTAACTTCCAGAGAAACGGAAGAATTTTTGAAACAGCCCGAATGCAAGAATTTCAAAGGCTATCGCGATCGTGCTATGCTTGAAATTCTCTATGCAACAGGGATTAAGGTAAGTGAACTGATAGACCTTAAAGTAGGTGATGTAAATATAGATGAAGGCTATCTGTTTTGCGGTAATGATAAAAAGAAACGAGTAGTGCCTATGGGCGGTATTGCCGCAAATGCCCTTAAGAATTATCTGGAGAAGGCAAGATATATTAATATAAAATGTGTTGATACGGACTTGCTGTTTATAAATGTAAACGGTGGCAAAATGTCACGTCAGGGCTTTTGGAAAATAGTAAAATACTATAAAAAGAAAGCCAAAATTGATAAGGAAATTACGCCTAACACTTTGCGTCATTCATTTGCGGTGCATCTTATAGAAAACGGTGCAGACGTTGAGGCGGTACAGGAAATGCTGGGACATACCACGGTGAACAGCACAAAGGTTTACGCCAATATTGTAAACCGAAGAATAAATGATGTATATAAAAAAGCCCACCCAAGGGCATAGAAAAAGGAATTTGCCGACTGCAAATTCCTTTTTTACGTATAAAAACCAAAATAATTTGACATCATATAACCATTCCGCCGTTGGGGCTGATTACCTGACCTGTTATAAAATCCCCACCTGCGGATGCTAAAAATACCGCACAGGAGGCAATATCCTCGGGACTGCCGATACACCCCAGAGGAGTTTCTTCCTTTATGTTATCTAAAGCTTCGGCAGTGAGACAACCGTTCATAGGCGTATCAATAACACCCGGCGCTATGCAGTTTACCTGTATGCCTGAAGGAGCAACCTCCTTGGCAAGAGCTTTGGTAAATCCGATTACTGCGGCTTTGGAGGCTGAATAGTGAACCTCACAGGAAGCTCCGCTGATACCCCATATAGATGAAATGTTAATTATTTTTCCCAGCTTTTTGTCAATCATATAGGGCAAAGCTTCGCGGCAACAGTTAAAAACTGACTTAACATTTACGTTAAACATTTTATCCCAGTCCGCATCCGTTATATCGGAAAACATCTTTATCTGTGCTATACCGGCGTTATTTATAAGTATATCAATACCGCCAAAATGCTTCTCTATTATATCAAACATATCCGACACCTCGGAGGGGGAGGATAAATCTGCCCCGACGGCAATGGAAAAACAGTTGAATTTATCAGAAATCTCCCGTTGAAGAGTAAAAACGGATTCTGAATTTGTATAATAATGGAGAACAATATTATATCCGAGCTTCGCAAATGCAAGGACACAGCTCCTGCCAATTCCGCCCGAAGCCCCCGTTATAAGAACAGTTTTAGTCAAAATTTCACCACATTTCAATATTTTTTCAATACATTTATAGGTAGTATAGCACAAAAAAGGAAAAAAGTCAATATTTTTTAAGAAAAAGTGTTGACAAAAGGAGAAAACTATGATATAATGATAAAGCTGTCGAAAAACAGCGGGAGCATCTTTTTAAAAAAGTTTAAAAAAAGGCTTGACAAAGTTAAAAAGATGTGATATAATAGATGAGTCGCTTATACGAAAGCGACAGTGGTCCTTGAAAATTAA
>JAZSKI010000067.1:0-49122 GCA_045534775.1 Clostridia bacterium
GGTTCTGCGGAAAAAGTTGTGTAAGCGTTATCTGACAAAACTCGACAAGGCGAAAATTACAGGTATAAGCTTACTATACTGTGGCAATAATAGCTATTGGCTTTTACCGCAATACAGGATACGGCAATGCTGAAGAGCAACCGGAGCGGTATTGCGGATTTTGTACTGAAACGGGGGGGCTGTCTCGCTTTTCTTAGTGTTACAGCTCCTTTTACTTAAGTATAGAATTCCTCGAAGGTATCCAGACAAATTGCGCCTAAATTATTTTCAAAAACGGCTCCGCAGTCAATAGCAATGTGGTTGTTTTTTCTGTAGATTTTCCCGCGGCATCTGTCATCAATAAGGAAGGTGGGCGTATGACCTGTTACGAGATATTTGTCTTTATAATAGACCTTGTCGTAATCGCATCTTTTCCATATTATGTCGTGCAGGGAATAATGCTCCAAAGGTTTGTCCGGGCTGAAGCCGCCGAGTCCTGCGTGTACCAATACAAAATCCTTCCTGCTGACGGTCAGCTCTTTATATAATTCAAATTCGGAAATATATTCTAAAACATCTTCCTTGTCGCGGGGACTTAATTTGCAAAACTCCTGCAGGGTTGTATCTCCGCCGTTTAACATCCAGGTCTGGTATGCGCTAACCAAATCTTCGCAGTTTTCTTCCGTAAGCTCTTTGGTTAAGTTTTTAAGCACGCTGTACGCCATATATTCGTGGTTCCCGAATAATGGTTTAATATTCGGTTTGTCCATTATATCAAACAGAATCTTCATACTTTCATCGCCGCGATCAACAATATCCCCGAGGATATATAAGCTGTCCTTTTTTCCTAAACTGATTTTCTCAAGGATTTTCACATACTTTTCGTAGCACCCGTGAAGGTCACTCATCACATATACCATAAGCATTCTCCTGTCTTTAAATTATAATATACAGCCGTTAGTTTTGCGGCATTATATATAATTCGCCATAAATGCCAAAACTCCTTTTTTAAAAAAAGATACAAAAACCCGGACGGCAGACTTAACTGTCTGACTGTCCGGGTGCTCTTTTTGCACGTTTGCCCACTTTCTCGGCAAAATACAATTTTGGTTTATTGAATTGTATATTTCCCTTTCACCATAACAAGCACATCATTTTCGGCGGAAAGACCTCTGCCGTCATCTACGGGTACTATGGTTAAATGGTTGGGCGGGAAGGCCTCGCCATCTTTCAAATCAACGCCGATAGTTGTATCTGCAAGACCACCTTTTTCTGTTGCTATAACAGTAGCCTTACCTTGCCTTAAAATAAGCTCACAGCCGCTGCTGCCGATTAATTCTTCGCCTTTTTTAACCTGAACTACGGTGAAAGCGGTACTGCTGTCCACATATTCCTGTACCTGACCCATAAAAATATTTTCCAGATACGCTTTTGAAATAAGCGGATTGTCATCGCCGCCGGGAGTTGCAAGGGCAACCACCGCACATACTGTTATTACGGCAAGACCTGCTATAAGACCTGCTGCAAATTGTTTTCTCATCTGTCATACCTCCAAAACATTATTCGGATATAGGTCACATAAGACCAAAGCTTATACTTATGGCATCATTAACCGTTGTCATAAGGGCTGAGTCTAACCGACCTATCCGTTCTCTTAGCCTTCGTTTATCTATTGTACGGATTTGTTCAAGCAATATTACGCTGTCCTTACTGAGGCCGTATTCTTCGGCACTTATTTCAATATGAGTCGGCAGCTTTGCCTTGTTAATCTGCGATGTTATAGCGGCAGCTATTATAGTGGGACTGTGTTTGTTCCCCACGTCATTCTGCACTATAAGCACGGGTCGTACTCCGCCTTGCTCCGACCCTACGACAGGGCTTAAATCCGCATAATAAATGTCACCTCGTTTTACAATCATGCTATTCACACTCCGCCAATTTTTCCTCACGCCGACAAAAGCCGGCAACGGAAAGTGGTGATTAATAAATTAATCCTCATTTCCTTCAAAACACATTTCGGCGAGTTTGAGATTAATTTCTCCCATTTCCTGATAACCCTTTATCATTTGTTCCTCTAACCGGCATTTTTTTCTCTTATCCGAATAGAGTCGCAATACTTCGTTTATGAGCTTGCTGCGACTTATGCCTTTATCGGCAGCAATTTCATCAATTTCACAAAGCAAAGCTTCGGGAAGGGAGATCAATATTTTTTTTAGCTGCGGCAAGTGCCATGCCCCCCTTTACTGTTTGTAATAAGCTACTGTTATTTGATTTTTATAAAGTTGCAAACCACAGCGGGTATATAATAATATTATACAACATTTTTATGTAAAAATCAAATGAAAATTACACCAGATAGTTTACTACATCCACTATTTTGCCGTCTTTGACATATATTCGCGGAACTCTACGGCTTACCATACACACAAGCTCGTAATTGATAGTTCCTGCTAAATCAGCCAAAAACTCGCATGATACTTCCGTTTCGGCATCCTTGCCGATAATCACAGCTACATCGCCTATATCAATATTATTGACACAGGTGACATTAATCATACATTGATCCATACAAATTCTTCCTACAATATTTACGGGAACCCCGTTTACTATAACCTTACCTTTACCGGAAAGATGGCGGGGATACCCGTCTGCATACCCGATGGAAAGGGTGGCAACCTTCATATCGCAGGGGGCGGTAAAGGTTCCGCCATAGCTTATTTTTTGCCCCTTCTTTATATATTGTATGCGGGTGACGGTAGTTTTTACACTCATGACAGGCTGTAAATTCAGGTTTTGGACGGGAACTCCTGCAAAAGGAGTAAGCCCGTAGTTTATAATTCCCGAACGTACCATATTGAGGTGCATATCCTTGAATTTTATAATTCCTGCACTGTTACAGGTGTGTTTATACGGGATTTTAATATTTTCCGCTTCAAGGCGTTGACAGCATTTATCAAACAGCTCATATTGCATAAGCGTGTAAGAGGGGTCCTCCTCATCTGCTTTTGCAAAATGGGTAAAGATACCTTCGATTTCAATACCGTCAAGCGCGTGAACGGCTTTTATTTTTTCGATAGTTTCATCATCATCTGCCATAAATCCGATACGGTGCATACCCGTATCAAGCTTTATATGGATTTTGGCGGGTTTATTACACAATGCGGCGGCTTTTGACAAGCTGACGGCATCGTTATAGTCATAGATGGTAAGTAAAATATTATTTTCAACAGCAGTAGGCATATCGGCGGGAAGGATATAGCCTAATATTAAAATAGGAGCATCAATTCCCATAGAACGCAGCTGCATAGCTTCGTTTATGCAGGCAACGGCGAGATAATCGGCGCCGTTTTCGAGCATTTCCGAAACAACGTGCGTTACTCCGTGCCCATAGGCATCGGCTTTTACCACAGCCATCAGCTTTGCGGGAGATGACATCTTCTTAATAACGCGGATATTTTCAGCCAAAGCATCAAGATTAATTTCCGCCCATGTCCTTTGTGCGGGTATGTTCATTTAATTCATCTTCTTTCAATAGCTTAAATTACAAACAGCTCATCGGGCGGGTCTGTAATTTTAAATGACAAATATTGGATGTTTGTATACACTTTACCGTCTTTACCTAAGATTTCCAAAGTCAAAGGCTCCATAGTATGGGTGTTAATTACCAGACGCAAAGAGGCTTTGTAGGGGTTTGAAAGACCGGTTTGCGCCTCCAACGTGACGAGGCATGAATCCTCGGCAGATACGGAGGCGGTTGTTTCTTCGTTTTGGTAGTAGGCAGAGAAGAAGCTGTTTAAAAACATATAATCCTCTTCGCCGCCGAGCTGTTGCAAAATGAGAGGTGCATCAGCCTTGGCGTTGTAGGCCCCGGCACTTGTGCCGTTTACAATGGTTATAAGCTCGCTTGCTTCACTTCGCAATTTGTCGGGATATTTGTAGTACTGTTTTATGGTATAAACATTATTGGTGTTATTGGAAAAAACTGACAGCTTTATTTCTGCCTCATATCCCGGCATATTGAAAAATGTGTCATAAATTCTTTTGCTTGTATCAAGCTGTGGCATAAGAGGTTTACTGCAACCACAAAGCATTAGTGACATTATCATTGGCAGAATAAGAACTTTTTTCATATATTAGCCTCCTGAAGACTTTAGTTTCTTATCCTTTGCATTGCCTTTGAAAGCATATCTGTTATATCGGTGGGAAGCATAGCTTCTTCAACGAATTTTTCTTTAGCCAAATCGGCGGCAAGACCGTGGAGGTACACGCTTGTTGATACGAAATCGGGAAGGCCGCGAGCCGCAAAAGCGCCGATAATTCCTGCCAGGACATCGCCACTTCCGCCTGTTGCCATTCCGTTGTTGCCGGTGGTGTTTATGTGACAGATACCGCTACGCAGGGCGACAACCGTACCTGCGCCCTTAAGGACTAAGGTAACACCGTATTTTTCCGCAAATTCTCTTGCAAGAGCTATGCGGTTTTTCTGAACCATATCTATGGGGAGGTTTACAAGTCTTGAAAATTCTCCGGGATGGGGTGTCAGTATAACATTTTTGCCGGCTTTCAATATATCTATATTCTCTTTTATGGAATTTATACCATCGGCATCTATTACGACAGGGATGTTTTTCTCTATAAGATATGGGACTATTTCGGCAACCTCGCTTGATTGACCGAGCCCGGGACCGATAACCACAGCGGTATAGGGACTTAAATTTATACTGCGGAAGGCATCAAAGGTGATTTTGTCCTTGCAGGGCAGAGGAAGAGTCATAGCCTCTGTCAGCTTAACCTCCATAATAGGATTTAAGTTCTCAGGCACAGCGAGGGATACAAGCCCGCATCCGCATCGGAGAGCTGCGCTGCAGCACAAAGTCGCCGCACCTGTCATACCCGTAGAGCCGGCAATAACAAGCAGTCTGCCGTTAGTTCCTTTATTGGCGTCCTCTGCCATAGGCGGAAAATATGCAGATGTCATTTCAAAGGTATCAAAAATATCGCTGTCAATAAGAGAAATGGGGGCAACTGTAACCTTGCCGCAACAGCCCTTTGCGGGATATTGGGTAAGTCCCGTTTTTTTATAACCGAAGGTTACGGTAGCATCGGCGTGAACGGCTTTTTTATGTATATATCCCGTATCACTGCAAATACCGCTGGGGACATCAACAGCCACTACGGGTTTGCCGCAATGGTTTATTTTATCAATAATATCAAGGTCTGTCCCGCCCGAAAGACCGATACCGAAAATCGCATCAACAATCACATCGGCGTTTTCGGAAATTTCATCGGTTATGGGAATGGAAAGCTTTTTAATAATATTGAAATTAGTAATGGCATCGGAGGTTTTAGGCTCTCCGAGAGGAAGCACTACCGTGACGTTGCAACCGGCGGCGTACAGTTGACGCGCGGCGGCGAGTCCGTCACCGCCGTTATTGCCTTTGCCGCATACAGCCGCTACGCTGCATATTCCGTAATTATTCAATATATAGTTTGAAACTGCCATTGCCGCTGTTTCCATAACGGTAATGGGTAAAAGGCCTGAATCAAAAGTATTTTCCTCTAAGATGCGCATTTGATTTGCATTTACAAGCTTATTCATTTGGAACACTTACTTTCATAGCCTGAGGTCTGAATTTCTTGAAAATCCTAAGCATCTTTTCAGATGGGTTAAATATAAGCTTTGTTCTGACACCGTTTTTTGTAGCAATAAGATAACAGGTTGCAGTATCCTTCTTTGAGTTGTTTGAAGCATCAATCACATTGGTTACAGTATCGCCGCTGTGGTCATCTATTGGTGCAATAAGCTCAATTTCCTTAGCGGAGACAGATAAAAGCCTTTTTCTTTTGCGGCGTGCCGTTATGCGGTCAACATCAAGCTCGCCGTTGGTTACAATATATTCAAATTCTATATTTCTGTTTGTAATTAAAATATAGGCAAGCCAGATTATACCGGCAAGTAAAAGAAGCACAAACTGACCTATCAGCGGTATAAAAAGATACGCAATGCCGAATATGAATAGGGCAATAGTCGCCAGAATAGTACCCGTTATAATCAATATATCTTTGGCATCTTTTTTGCGTTTTACAATATATTCTGTAAAATAATCCATCATATTAAACAGCCTACCTTTCGAGAGCTTCAATGCTCATAACTACCTTTTCCAGCATAGCCTTATAGCGTTCGCCTTTTTCTTTTTCCTGTTCAATTACTGCGGAGGGAGCCTTTGCTACAAAGCCCTGATTGGAGAGCTTGCCTTCAACACGCTTGATTTCCGAAATAAGCTTTTCTTTTTCTTTGTTCAAACGCTGTAATTCTTCGGCAGTATCAACCAAATCCCCTAAAGGAATAGCAATGTTTGCACCGTCGGTAATAACATCAATACAGTTATCGGGAAGCTGTGATTTATCAGCCGCAAACTCAACCTGAGAAGCGGAAGCAAGTTTCTCAAAGAACATAACACCTTTTTCAAAAATATTCTTTTTATCGGTTATTATATAAAGCTTAGCTTTCTTTGAAGGAGGTACGTTCTTTTCTGTTCTTGCGTTTCTCACAGCCTTGATAGCGGATTTAATAAGCTCCAGAGAAGCCATATCCTCTTTATAATCAAATTTTCCGCTTTCGGGATAGCTTGCCAGCATAATGGTTTCACCGTCGTGGGGCAGCTTCTGCCAGATTTCTTCGGTGATAAACGGCATAAACGGATGGAGCAGTTCAAGAACACGGGCAAGAACATAAACCAGAACTCTGCCTGCAGCTTCCTTATCTTCGCCCTGGAGACGGGGCTTGCAAAGCTCAATATACCAGTCGCAGTATTCGTCCCAGATAAAGTCATAGAGCTTAGCTGCGGCAATACCCAATTCAAATTTATCAAGGTTATCTCTGACCTCGCCGATAAGAATATCAAGCTTTGATAAAATCCATTTATCCTCCATACTGAGCTTATCTGCCGCAGGGAGAGCAGTATCCTCGTGGTCTATATTCATCATAACAAAACGTGCCGCATTCCAGATTTTATTTGCAAAGTTACGGCTTGCTTTAACACGCTCGTCATAGTAACGCATATCGTTTCCGGGAGAGTTGCCCGAAGCTAAGGTAAATCTGAGAGCATCGGCGCCGTATTCCTTGATTACTTCAAGAGGGTCAATGCCGTTACCCAGGGATTTTGACATCTTTCTGCCCTGAGAATCACGTACAATACCGTGGATAAATACGTGTTTGAAGGGTTCTTTTTCCATGTGGTGCATACCTGAGAATATCATACGTGCAACCCAGAAGAAAATAATATCATAACCGGTTACCAGAACGCTGGTAGGGTAGAAATATTTTAAATCCTCGGTTTCATCGGGCCAGCCTAAGGTAGAGAAGGGCCAAAGAGCAGAGCTGAACCAGGTGTCAAGCACGTCTTCCTCCTGTTTTACCTTGCCGCCGCATTTCGGGCAGGTGGTGAGTACGTCCTTTGAAACTGTCATTTCGCCGCAATCCTCGCAGTAGAAAGCAGGAATACGATGACCCCACCAGAGCTGACGGGATATACACCAGTCAAGGACATTTTCCATCCAGTTGAGATAGGTTTTGCTGAAACGGTCGGGAACAAAGCCTACTGTTCCGTCTTTTACAACTTCAATAGCCTTCTCGGCGAGAGGCTTCATTTTAACAAACCATTGGTCGGAGGTCATAGGTTCAACTACTGTACCGCAACGGTAACATTCGCCTACGTTATGTGTATGGTCTTCGATTTTTACCAAAAGACCTGATTTTTCCAAATCCTCAACCATAACACGGCGTGCTTCGTATCTGTCCATACCTGCGTATTTGCCACCGTTTTTGTTTATGGTTGCATCGTCATTTAATATTTTGATTTGCTCTAAGTTATGACGGAGACCAACCTCAAAGTCATTGGGGTCGTGGGCAGGAGTAATTTTAACAACGCCTGTACCGAAATCCTTTTCAACGTACTCGTCGGCAATTATGGGGATAGGCTTATTTACAAGCGGCAAAATAACATTTTTGCCAACCAGATGCTTATATCTTTCGTCATCGGGATGAACGGCAAGGGCAGTATCACCGAGCATAGTTTCGGGACGGGTTGTAGCAATAACCACAAACTCGTCGCTGTTTTCAATGGGATATTTAATATGCCAGAAATGACCTTCGTGCTCTGCATAGCTTACCTCGGCATCAGATAAAGCTGTAGCACAGTGAGGACACCAGTTGATAATTCTGTTACCTCTGTAGATAAGACCCTTTTCATAGAGATTTACAAATACCTCACGAACAGCTTTGGAACAGCCCTCGTCCATAGTAAATCTTTCTCTTGACCAGTCGCAGGAGCAACCTAATTTTTTAATCTGCTTGGTAATTCTGTCACCGTACATCTTTTTCCAGTCCCATACGCGTTCAAGGAACTTCTCTCTGCCTAAATCATAGCGGGTTAAGCCTTCTTCCTTGCGAAGAGCCTCTTCAACCTTAATCTGAGTTGCAATACCGGCGTGGTCGGTGCCGGGAAGCCAGAGGGCTTCATAGCCTGCCATTCTCTTGTATCTGATAAGTATATCCTGCAAGGTTTCATCAAGGGCATGTCCCATGTGGAGCTGGCCTGTTACGTTGGGAGGGGGAATTACTATAGTGAAGGGTTCTTTTTCACTGCTTACAGAAGCTTTGAAATAACCGTTTTCCTCCCATTGCTGATATAATTTCTCTTCAAATTCGGCAGGGTTGTAAACCTTTTCCAATTCTTTTTTCACAATAACACAATCCTTTCTATATGATGGGGAACCCATTAAATAAGTCCCCCTGAAGTATACAAAATTATCATCGCCGCGGCTGATATTAAAATACCTATGCTTCGGACGGCAATATCTACAGCGGAGGTGACTTCCTTGCCGCAGAGTCTGAGGACGCGACCGCCGAAGTAAATCACAGCGACGCCGAGAAACGCCAAAATCCATAAAATGCAATTAATTGCAGTCATGCTTACATCTCCAATCGTTATGAGTAAATATTACTATACTATTATATTATACTATACCAAACGGGTATTGTCAAGGTAAAATCTGCGAAAAAATGCAAAAATTATAACAGTTTTTCCGGGTAGCAAGGAGGCTTTGAAGCCGTCCTGAAGGAGGCATAAGCCGCAAGAACACGGAAAAAATTACCAAAGCTGAAAAAATATTAAATTTCTATTGACATTTTCGGATTCAGGTAGTATAATAATAGTATAATCTTCGGGGCAGGGTGAAATTCCCTACCGGCGGTCAAAGTCCGCGAGCCGAAAGGCTGATTTGGTGAAATTCCAAAACCGACGGTAAAGTCCGGATGCGAGAAGATGTACATATTTTGTATGTATTATTTTTACGCAGGCTCCGTGCCTGCAGTTTTTTTGTCCCCGTAAAAGGAAAGGAAATGGTAAAAATGAAAATCACAACAAAACAACTGACTATGGCAGGGCTGATGGCGGCACTGTCGGTGGCGATTATGTTTATAGAATTTAATCTGCCCTTTGTACCGCCGTTTTTGAAGCTGGATTTCAGCGATGTTCCCGCACTCATCGGCGGCGTTACCATATCGCCTGTAATCGGCGTATTGGTAATTGTAGTTAAAAACTTGATTCACCTGCTGATGACATCTACGGGCGGTGCAGGCGAGACAGCCAATATTATTATGGGCTGTTGTTACATTGTGCCTATTGCTGTTATGGCAAGAAAAGGCACAAAAATGAAGGTGGCAGGAGCAATAATCGGTATTGTGGCGATGACGGCGGCGGCATCCTTTTGTAATTATTTCATTTTAATTCCGTGGTATTCAAACGTGATGCCTATGGATACTATTATTGAGATGTGTGCCAAGGTAAATTCTCTTATCACTACGAAGCTTGATATAATAACTTACGGAGTGATACCCTTTAATCTGCTGAAAGGCGTGATTAATACGGTGCTTGCCTTGATAATTGTGAGGTATCTGCCGAAAACGGAGAAAATCACGGGAGCTGTTTAAAAGTCCCGTTTTACGGAGTTTTAAATATATATTGAGGTGCTTGCAAATTGAAGTTTTTGAGTTTGGTTATAATACTGATAACCTTGTCCGGTTGCAGTGCGGCGGCTGAGGAGGAAAAACAGCTTCGCGGAATGTGGATTTCAACGGTTCTTAACATTGATTTTCCGAAAACTGAGGGAGAGGAAAATCAGAAAAAGGAAATAACAGATTTGCTGGACAGGGCGGCAGAATTAAACATGAATGCGGTGTTCTTTCAGGTGAGAAGCACAAGCGATGCCTGTTATATTTCCGAAATGGTACCTGTATCGCCTTATATGAACTGCGAGGAGCTGACCTACGACCCACTTGAATTTATTATTGAAGAGGCACATAAACGAGGCATTGAGCTTCATGCTTGGTTCAATCCTTACAGAGTATCTATGTATTTGGATAAACCTATCCCTGAGGGGAGTGTTTATTACACTCATCCCGAGTGGATAAAAACAGCTAAAAACCGTTATGTTATTGACCCCGGAATTCCTGAAGCCAGGCTGTGGGTAGAGGAATGTGTTATGGAGGTAGTTAATAAGTATGATATTGACGGCGTTCATTTTGATGATTATTTTTACTATGAGTCGGAGGAGTCACCTCTTGAGGACGACGACACCTTTGCACTCTATGGCGGAGATTTTGCGGATAAAGGGGATTGGCGAAGAAATAATACGTATTTGCTGATAAAGGAGCTATCGGAAAAAATACGGGCGGCGAAGCCAGAGATTAAGTTCGGCATCAGTCCTGCGGGAGTCTGGAGAAATAAATCGGAGGATGTCGAAGGCTCGGATACGAAAGCAGGACTGCCCAATTATGACAGGGCTTTTGCCGATACGAGAAGATGGGTAAGGGAGGAGCTTATAGATTATATTGCACCTCAGATTTACTGGAGCTTTGATACACAGGCGGCACCCTATAAGACCGTGGTGGATTGGTGGAAAAATCAGGTAAAAGACACCGATGTACAGCTTTATGCCGGAACAGCACTGTACAGGGCGGAGGAATTCGGGATAGAAGAAATTGTCAGACAAAACAGCTATAACAAGGAAATCGGGGTTGACGGAACCATAATGTTTTCAGCCGCTGATACGGAAAAGTATTTTACACAGCTTAAAGAAATGTGGAAAGAAAAATCGCTGATTCCGCAGTTTAACGGAAAAAACACCAAGCCTCCCGAAAAACCCGAAGTGGTGGCAGGCATAGGGATTATAAGGATAAGGGATAATGATGAAGCTACTAAATATTTTTGTATTTTCTCAAAAAACGGCAGACTTATTAAAACTGTCATGAAAAAGGGAGAATATACAGAGACGACAGGCAACGAAGCTTTCGTTGTTGCGGCGGCAAACGGAGACCACTTTTTATCGGAAAAGGTCCGGGTGCGGAAAAAAGTTCCTGAAACCATAGGCTGGTTTTCAGCAATATCGGTGCTCCTAACGAATATTTTGCCATAAATTCAAAAAGTTACAAAATATTGCAAAAAATACTTGCAAATTATGGAATTTAGTTGTATAATATATGTATAAAATATATTTACAAAGGAGATGTAAATTATGGAAAAGCTTTTTAAGCTGAAAGAAAACGGAACAAATGTAAAAACCGAAATTATCGCGGGTATAACAACATTTCTTGCAATGTCTTATATTCTTGCGGTAAATCCCGGTATGCTCGGCAGTTTGCCCGGTGCAACTCCTGCAGGTATCTTCATGGCGACGGCAATTTCTGCGGCTGTTGCAACAATTTGTATGGCGTTTTTTGCGAACTATCCTGTAGCACTTGCATCAGGTATGGGATTAAATGCGTTCTTTGCATTTACGGTTTGCGGAACCATGGGGTATTCTTACGAGGTGGCTTTGACGGCTATTTTAATTGAAGGTATCATATTTATGATTCTTTCCCTGTTCAAGTTCAGAGAAGCACTTGTTAACAAGATTCCCAAAAACTTAAAGTTCGGTATTACGGCAGGTATTGGTCTTTTCATTACAATCATTGCACTTTTCAATGCAAATGTAATTGTTGCAGACTCTGCTACAAAAATAGCCCTTGGTGACCTTAGCTCACCTCAGGTTATCCTGGCAATTGCGGGCCTTTTAATTATTGGTATACTCCATCATTATAAAGTGAAGGGCGATATCCTTATCGGCATTCTCGTAACCTGGGTGCTTGGTATCATAGCAGAGCTTTGCGGCTGGTATACAGTAAATCCCGATGCAGGTGTATACTCAGTTATTCCTAACCTTTCCTGGGATGCGATTAAAGCAAACTTTGTGGCTCCTGCAATGTTCAAATTTGATTTCGGGTTTGTTAGAAACAATATCATGTCATTTGTAGTAGTTACATTTACATTCCTTTATACAGATATATTTGATACTGTAGGAACTCTTATCGGCGTTGCTCAGAAGGGCAATCTCCTTGACGAAAAAGGCGAGCTTCCCAGAGCAAAAGGCGCGCTTATGGCTGACGCAGTAGGTACTGTAGTAGGTGCTTGCCTTGGTACTTCTACCGTTACCAGCTATGTAGAATCAAGTGCCGGCGTTGTTGCAGGCGGAAGAACAGGTCTTACTGCTCTTACAACAGGTATCATGTTCCTGGTTGCCATTATATTTGCTCCCATATTCCTTGCAATTCCGGGATTTGCTACAACTCCTGCAATGATATTTGTAGGTCTGCTGATGCTGAGTGCTGTTAAGAATGTGGAATTTGATGGTGATATTGCTGATGCAATAGGCGGGTTCCTTGCTATCGTTATGATGCCCTTTGCATATTCTATAGCAACAGGTATTATGTTCGCTATTATATCCTGGGTTATCCTCAAGATATGTATAGGCAAGGTGAAGGACATTTCTCCCGTTATGTGGATTTCTGTTGCATTATTTGCAATTTATATCGGTACGCTGATATTATAATAATGAACTGAAAGCTTCTGCACCTTTCCTACGCGGAAGGGTGCTTTTGCTCTTAAGAAATGCCTCCTGTGGCGGCGGAATGGAGAATTAAAATGAAAAATACAAGCTATGAAATAGAAATTGCAGGGGTAAAGCGACAGCTTCCTCTTTGCAAGGTTAATGATGATTTGTATATTGCGGCGTTTATTATCTTCGGTGATGTTGAGCTTACTCGTGCCTGTGCGGCGGAGCTGCTGAAAATAGCACCTGAACACGACATTATGATTACTGCCGAGTCAAAGGGTATACCTCTTCTTTATGAAATGGCACGGCAGGCAAATGCCGAGCATTATGTGGTTGCCCGTAAGGGACCAAAGCTCTATATGCAGAATATAGTATATGTCAATGTAAACTCAATTACCACCGCAAATCAACAGCTTTTATGTATAGGCGAGGAAGAAGCAAAGCTTTTGAGAGGAAAACGCGTGCTCATAGTAGATGATGTTATAAGCACGGGTGATTCCCTGAAAGCGATAGAAAAGCTGGTGGAAGAGGTAGGCGGAAATATTGTCGGTAAGGTGGCGATTTTAGCCGAAGGCGATGCCATAGGCAGGGAAGATATAAAGGTCCTTGCACCTCTGCCGCTGTTTAATAGCGACGGTACAATAAAAGAATAAGAATTTCGGGCTGTCTCACCTTTGGTGAGACAGCCCGAATTATTTGTTATTTAAAACAAGGATTGCTGTTGATAAGGATTGTCGCTATCCTTTAACGCCCTGCCGGAGGAGGGGATTTTTTCTGATGAATAAGGCTTTAAATCCTCTATATTACTTTCCTCGGCGGAGATGAGGGATTTAAGATATTTATCCCTTTTGGAGAGGTAAACCTGCACGCCCTGGGTGTCACGCTTGCTTTTTGAAGCAATAAGTGCGGTGTTTATACAAAGAAGTCTGCCGCCGCGGCTTTCAACCACTATCGGCATATCTTCGGGGATAAACATAATTGCCGCCAGAGGTACTTTGGTATAATAAGCATTTGTCAGTTTTTTTCGGTTGGTTTTAGTGGCATAGCCTTTTAGCTCAACCTTGGCAATTTTGCCGTTTTCAAAGGCAAAGAGAAGATGACCGCTGTAGTCTGAGGTAGGCAGAGCATAAATGATTTTTTCATCAGAGCTCATACCGAGAACATTGGGCAGATATTCGCCTAAAGTGCTTGCCTTACAATCGGCAATTTCATATATTTTTGTTTTATAAACCTCACCCTTGTCGGTAAATAAAAGCAGTTCATCTTTATTGGAGGCTTCTGCCTCGCAGATAATCTCGTCCTCAGGCTTCAGCTTCTGCTCGGAAGCGGCACGCAGAGATACAAGAGAAATCTTTTTAAGATAGTTGTCGCGGGTCAGGAAGATTTTTAGTTTATAATCTTCAATAAATTGGTCCGAGTCAACATCCTCCTCGCCGCTGTCCGCTACGATGGCGGTGAGTCTGTCTTTGCCGTGTTTCTTTGAGATTTGTTCCAGCTCTTTTATAATAACCTTCTTAACATTTTTATCACTGCTTAAGATATTTTCCATATCGGCAATGGCTTTTTTCAGAGTTTCAATTTCGTTTATTCCACGCAGAATATACTGTTTATTCAAATTGCGGAGCTTGATTTCAGCCACATATTCTGCCTGCGCATCGTCAAGCCCAAAGCCTTCTTTCAGGTTGGGGATAACCATATCCTCTTCTTCGGTGTTGCGGATAATGGAAATTGCCTTGTCTATATCCAGGAGAATGCTTTTCAGACCGTTCATCAGATGCAGACGCTTTTGCTTTTCGTCAATATCGTATCTGAGTCCCCGTTTTACGCAATCCATACGGAATAAAGACCAATGGGCAATTATTTCTTTGACTCCCAAAACCTGCGGAGTACCTTTAATAAGAATATTAAAGTTACAACCGAAGCTGTCCTGAAGAGGAGTCATTTTATAAAGCTTCGCCATAAGCTGTTCGGGGTTTGCCGATTTTTTTATATCTATGGTTATTTTAAGACCTGTTTTGTCTGACTCGTCACGAACATCGGAAATTTCTTTTGTTTTGCCTGTTTTTACACATTCAATAATTTTGTCTATTATAGCTTCGGACGTGGTGGAATAGGGAATTTCAACTATTTCTATACAGGAGTTTTGTTTATCAAACTTGTATTTTGCACGCATCTTGAAGCTACCCTTACCGCTGTTTAAAATCTGCTTCATCTGAGCTTTATCATAGAGAATTTCGCCACCCGTAGAAAAATCGGGAGCAACTATATAATCGGTAATATCACATTCCGCATCCTTAAGGTAGGCTATAGTGCCTTCGCAGACTTCGCGGAGGTTGAAGCTTGAGATGTTACTCGCCATACCTACCGCAATACCCTGGTTGGGACTTACAAGAACATTGGGGAAGGTGGTGGGAAGAAGCACAGGCTCCTTCATAGTACCGTCATAGTTGTCCGTAAAATCAACCACGCCTTTATTTATATCCTTGAAAATCTCAGCCGCGATGCCGTCCAGCTTAACCTCGGTATATCTTGCAGCGGCATAAGCCATATCTCTGGAATATTGTTTACCAAAGTTACCCTTTGAGTCTACAAAAGGATGAAGTAGGGATTCGTTTCCTCGTGTCAGACGCACCATAGTTTCGTATATAGAAGCATCACCGTGAGGGTTAAGCTTCATTGTCTGACCGACTACATTGGCGGATTTGGTACGGTTTCCCGTAAGAAGCCCCATCTTATACATAGTATAAAGCAGTTTTCTGTGGGCAGGCTTAAACCCGTCAATTTCGGGGATAGCACGGGAAATTATAACGCTCATAGCGTATGGCATATAGTTTTTTTCCAGAGTGTCATATATAAATTCTTTTGTTGTATTTTCCAAGTTATCACACATCCTATCCTACATCTATCATGTCAAGGTATTTAGCACCATGCTCGGCTATATAATCCTTTCGGGCGGCGAGATTATCGCCCAGGAGAACATCAAACATCATAGCGGTTTTTTCTGCATCATCGGCAGTAACTCGGATGAGACGGCGTGTTTCGGGGTTCATAGTGGTGAGCCACATCATTTCAGGCTCATTTTCACCGAGACCCTTTGAACGCTGAATCGTATAGCTTCCCTTCAGCTTTGACAGAATTTCTGCCTTTTCCTTTTCATTATAGGCAAAATAGCTTTTATCCTTCTGGGTAATCTCAAAAAGAGGAGATTCGGCAATATATACGTAACCTAATTCAATGAGAGAAGGAACCAAAGCATAAAGCATAGAAAGTATCAGAGTCCTTATCTGGAACCCGTCCACATCCGCATCGGTACAGATAATAATTTTATTCCATCTGAGACCGCTGATGTCAAAGGTGTTAAATTCTTTGTTGTGTTTGGATTTTATTTCAACGCCGCAACCTAAAACCTTAAGCAAATCTGTTATGATTTCACTTTTAAAAATTTTGTTATAGTCGGCTTTAAGACAGTTTAATATTTTGCCGCGAACGGGAATGATTGCCTGGAATTCTGCATCACGACCCTGTTTGCAGGCGCCGAGCGCCGAGTCACCCTCCACAATATAAACCTCGCGGCGGTTTATATCCTTGGTACGGCAGTCAACAAATTTCTGCACGCGGTTGGTCATATCCATCTTTTCTGTCAGATTCTTTTTGAGATTAAGCCTTGTTCTTTCAGCAGATTCGCGGCTTCGTTTATTAATGAGAATTTGTTCGGAAATCTTATCGGCATCCATCTTATTTTCAATAAAATATATCTCAAGAGCGTGACGGAGAGTATCTGTCATAAAATCCTGCACAAATTTGTTGGTAATAGCCTTTTTAGTCTGGTTCTCATAGCTTGTCATAGTGGAAAAAGAGCTGCTTATGAGAAGCAAGCTGTCCTGCACGTCCTGATAAGTGATTTTTGACTCGTTTTTATTATATTTACCGCTATTTTTAAGATATTGATCAATAGCATAAACAAAGGCGTTGCGAACAGCCTTGTCGGGAGAACCGCCGTGCTCCAGGAAACTGGAGTTATGGTAGTATTCCGTAAGGTTGACACGGTTATTAAAACAATATACTATATTTAATTTTACCTTGTACTCGGGCTTGTCGCTGCGGTCACGACCCCTTCCTTCGGTGGAAACAGACTGCACAGAGGTGAGGGCGGCGTTTTCGCTAAGCTCCTCAATATAATCCTGAATACCGTTAGGATAGAGATATTCAAATATTTCCATACCGTCAGGGGTTTCGTTATACAGAACAAGCTTGAGACCTGCATTTACAACGGCTTGCTTTTTCATTACCGACTGAAAATATTCGGTAGGAATATTTATGTCGGTAAACACCTTAAGGTCGGGACGCCATTTAACGGTGGTTCCTGTCTTTTTGGATGAATATTCGGTTTTGCGGAGACCGCCTATGTTTTCACCACTTTCAAAATGCAGTTCGTATTTAAAGCCGTCACGAACTACGGTTACATCCATATATTCAGAGCTGTACTGAGTTGCACAGCTACCCAGACCGTTAAGGCCGAGACTGAATTCATAGCTTTCGCCGTCAAGGTTGTTATACTTACCTCCTGCATAAAGCTCGCAGAATACCAGCTCCCAGTTATATCGGTTTTCTTTGGTATTATAATCAAGAGGTATACCGCGACCGTAGTCACGTACCTCTATGGATTTATCAAGATATTTGGTTACTTCAATGACCTTGCCGTGACCCTCACGGGCTTCGTCAATGGAATTGGAAAGTATTTCAAATACAGCGTGTTGACAGCCTTCAATTCCATCAGACCCGAAAATTACGGCAGGGCGGAGCCTTACCCGGTCCGCACCCTTAAGGGCTGATATACTGTCGTTATCGTAAGTTTTTTTCTGTGCCATTATTATCTTACGTTTCCTTTCTGCCCACAGTAATATTTTCACCGCACCTTTCCGCGGGCAGAAAGGCGCGTCCGCAGTATATTAATTTGTGCCGAAAATTCTGTCGCCCGCATCGCCGAGACCGGGAACAATATAACAATGGTCGTTTAATTTTTCATCTGCCGCAGCACAGTATATCTGCACATCGGGATGTGCCTCCGAGAGCTTCTTAATACCTTCGGGGGCGGCAATAATACATATAAATCTGATATTTTTACAACCTCTTTTTTTCAGCATAGTAATTGCATCAGCGGCACTGCCGCCGGTTGCAAGCATAGGGTCAACCACAATAACGGTACGTTCATTTATATCTTCGGGAAGCTTGCAGTAATATTCAACAGGCTGTACCGTAATGGGGTCGCGAGCCAGACCGATATGACCCACCTTGGCAGTAGGGATAAGCTTAAGCATTCCTTCAACCATACCGAGACCTGCACGGAGTATGGGCACAATAACAGGATGTTTATCAGCTAAAGCCAGAGCCTTAGCAGTTTGTATGGGAGTCTCAACCGTTACCTCTTTAAGAGGAAGGTCGCGGGTAGCCTCAAAGCCTGTCAATATGGTGATTTCCTCAATAAGCTCACGAAACTCCTTAGAGCCTGTCTTTACGTCACGTAAAACAGAGAGCTTGTGCTGAATCAGGGGATGGTTGAGCATGGTTGCATTGTTCATAATATACAGTCTCCTTTATATGTTTATTTTTCAAGGTCAGCTATTTTTTTCAAACGGTTATCGTGCCTGCCGCCTTCATATTCTGCGGTAAGCCAAGCAGTTATAATTTCCTTGGCGGTATCCTCGCCGATAACTCTGGCACCCAGAGTAATAACATTGGCGTTATTGTGAATTTTTGTCATTTTAGCAGAGTATATATCACCACAGACAGCGGCGCGGATACCTTTATATTTATTTGCGGCTATGCTCATGCCTATGCCTGTACCGCAAACTAAAATACCTCTGTCACATTCGCCCGACAGAATACTGCCGCATACCTTTGCGGCAATATCGGGATAATCGACACTTTTGTTTTCATAAATTCCGTAATCTGATATTTCATAACCTGAATTTTTCAAGAATTCCGCTATTTTATTTTTCAGGTCAAATCCTCCGTGGTCACAGCCTAAGGCTATCATTTGTGTTCATTCCTTTCTCTTTCTCTTTCGGCTTGGGATTTCTTTAAATAAAGCGGCAAAAGCTCATTTCCGAACATAGTTTTTCCTGCTCGCACAAGCTCTGCCATTCCCATATATGCACCTGCACCGCTTAATTTATTAAGATGAGCAGGTGCAAAAATTATATTTTTATTCTGCGACAGAATATCTCTGTATACTTCAGCTCCGTCGCCCATAACCACAGCAGGGGAGGTTATGGAGGAGACTACTGCTTCAATATCCTCGCACAGCGGCGAAACAATCTCTGAAATTTTGCCCCGGCTGAAGGTGTAGCACCCCATATAAACCTGTTTATTCCTGGCTTCTATAAGGGGATATACCGGCAAATCCGAGCAGGGGAAATTATATGCCATTGCCATAAGAGAGGTAATCCCTACGACGGGCTTTTTCAAAGCCGCCGCCATACCCTTTATGGTAGAAACACCTATCCTCAGCCCCGTAAAAGAGCCGGGACCTGTCACCGCTCCGAAAACGTCAATATCCTCAGCGGATAAACCAAGGTCGCCAAGTACGGTATCTATCATAGGCATAAGCTTAGCCGAATGGGTCAGAGTATTATCTATGTAATACTGTGCCAGCAGTTTGTCCTCTGTTCCCACAGCTACGGAAGCAACACTGCCACTGCTGTCAATCGCAAGTAATTTCATTTATTTCTATCTCCCTGTAATTATCATTTATACTAAGGTTTTTGGATATGGTAACATCAAAAATACGCTTTCCGCTGTAGCTTGCCGCATCGGGCCATTCTATCATACTTATACCGTCACCGCCGATATAATCAAACAGCCCTGCTTCATAAATCTCGTCCTCATCTTCAATGCGGTACAGGTCAAAATGGAATATATCACAAGTGCCGCTGTAAATATTCATAATGGAAAAGGTAGGACTGCATACCTCGTCGGCATTACCGAAATACATAGCAACGCCACGTACAAAAACGGTTTTCCCGACACCTACATCACCGTAAAGCCTTACAATATCGCCTTTTTGCAGTTTCTCGGCAAAGGCTTTTCCAATATCCTCGGTTTGTCGGGGTGAATTAACAATATATTTCAATATTTCAACTCCCTTATATATAATTGTACAATAAATTTCCAAAAAAGTCAAGGTTTTAACGCAACTTCGTTTGAGCGAGAGTTGCGGCGAATACATATTTTGCCCCGCTTCGTTTTAATATTCTCGAAAGCTCCATCAAGGTTGCACCGCTGGTAATTACGTCATCTACCAGCAAGAAGGATTTTCCTTTTACGTCGGCAGGGCGCGTGACCCTGAAGGAACCCTTCACATTTTTGGTACGTTGCTTTAAGGGCAGGTCCTTTTGAGGCTGCGTCTTGCGGATTTTCTCCAGGAAATCGCTTTTATAAGGAATATTAAGCCGCTTTGCCAGCTCTTTTGCGAGAAGTCCTGCTGTATCAAAGCCCCGTTGACGTTGGTGGGCAACATCACAGGGAACGGCTACCACATAGTCAATATTTCTGCCTGTTAAACCGATTTCCACCAGCTTGTCCGAAAGAAATACAGACAGGGGACTTGCCATATACATTCTGTATTTAAACTTAAATTCTAAAATAGCGTTTCGCATTTCGTTATCATAAACCGCAGAGGAGAGACAGCCGTCAAAATACCGTCCTGCGGCACGGCAGATACTGCATACGGGACGGTTGTCCGCAAAATAAAAATCACTGCCGCATTTGGCACATTTATTTACGGCTGTTGGGATATTTTCTTTACAGCTTCTGCAGATTATAGGTCTGGTTTCGGGCGGAAGAAGGCTGTTACAGTAAATACATTTGGGCGGAAACACCAAATCCGCAATATAGTTAATTATATTCATTAGCAATATCACCGCCTTCTGAGATGAGTATGTCCTTAAGACCGCTGTAACGCTCTGCCCGATAGTCGTTGGATACCATATAGCTTATAACGTCCGCCCTGCCTACCAGCACAACTAAGGCTTTGGCGCGGGTAACGGCAGTATAGAATAAATTTCGTGACATTAAATTTTTGTGGCAGGGATACATAGGCAGAATCACGCCGTCAAACTCGCTTCCCTGACTTTTATGAACAGTAATGGCGTAGGCAAGCTCAATATCAATGGTAAGCTCAATGGGATAATCGGTGATTTTATCACCGTCAAAGACTATTTTTAAAATACCCCGATTCGTGTCTATATCTTCAATAATGCCCATATCTCCGTTAAAAATCCCTGCACCTGTTTTGTCACCGTACCATTCAATATCGTAGTTGTTTCTTGTCTGCATGACCTTATCGCCCTTACGCAGAATTCCCGTCCGTCGAGCAAGCTCAGGCTTACTCTTGTGAGGCGGATTAAAAATCTCCTGGAGGGTTTTGTTTAAGCTTTCGGTACCGAAAGGACCACGCTTTGTGGGAGTCAGAACCTGCACCGCATCAAGAGAATTTTTGTTTAAATATCGCGGCAGTCGGCTATGGCACAGCTCGGTGATTTCTTTTATTCCGAGAGAAGGCACATCTCTTGAAATATAAAAGAAATCACTGTTTTTACCGTTATCAAACAGCGGAAATTCTCCCGAATTTATTTTGTGAGCATTGGTTACTATCAGACTTTCGCGTGCCTGACGGAAAATTTCCGTCAACCGCACAGTTTCAATAATTTCGCTGTCAATAATATCCTTAAGCACATTACCTGCACCTACGGGCGGAAGCTGGTCACAGTCGCCTACAAGAATTAATCGGCAATGGTCCGGGATAGCCTTGATTAAATTATAAAATAAAATTATGTCAACCATCGACATCTCGTCAACAATAAGTACATCGGTATCCAGGGGATTATTGCTGTTACGGTTAAATATCAGCCGGGATTTATCGTAGGAATATTCGACTTCTAAAAGTCGATGGATGGTTTTTGCTTCAAGGCCGCACATCTGCGACATCCGCTTGGCGGCTCTGCCTGTAGGAGCACAGAGGGATATATTGCAGTTTTCTGATGAAAGTATATGGATTATGGTGTTGATTATGGTGGTTTTGCCTGTGCCGGGGCCGCCGGTTATTACGGTACAGCTGTTGTTCATAGCATATTCAACGGCTCTTTTTTGCATATCCGCAAGGGCAAAATTATCTTTTTCGAATTTCAAAAGCTTCCCCGTTATATCCTCGGGAATCAGCTTAGGTTTCGTAAGCGAAAAGTGTTTGAGAAAGCTGCCGCAGCCTTCTTCTGCAACGTAAAAGGCGGGCAGATATATATGCTCGTCGTCCTTGCCGCTTCGTCTTCTCAGCTTGGTTTCTATTAAAAGTTTGGCAATTTCGGTTTCAATAAAATCACTTGGCATATAAAGAAGCTCGGCGGTTTGACTGCACAAAAGCCGAAGGGGCATATAGGTATGGCCGTTTGCGGCATTTTGAGAAAGGCAGAATATGATGGCGGCATCAACCCTGAGCGGGGAATCCTTAGTGAAATCCATGAGAGAAGCAATGCGATCGGCGGTATTGAAGCCTATACCTTCTATTTCACACAGAATATAAGGGTTTTCTTTAACCAAAACAATAGCTTTTTCGCCGAACTGTTTAAATACCTTGTAAGCAAAATTTACGGTCACGCCGTACTGAGTGAAAAAGGAAATCAGACTTCTTATACTGATTTGTTTGATATATTGGTTGTGGATTATATTGGCTTTATCTACCGAAATGCCTTTGATTCTGCATAGTTTATCGGGCTCGTTCTGAATTATATTCAAGGTATTACTGCCGAAGGCATCAATTATTTTCTTTGCGGTTGCGGCTTTAATGCCTTTGATGGCACCGGAAGCGAGATAGGCATAAATATCTTCATCTGTACTCAGAGGACAATGAGCAAAGGAAGAGACCTTGAACTGCTCGCCGAACTCTAAATGCTGTACCCATTCTCCTTCCAAGGAAAGCTTACAGCCTACTTCGATAAAAGGCATACAGCCGACGGCGGTATATTCCTCTTCACCGTCTGCCAGAGCACATACAGTATATCCGTTATTCTCGTTTGAAAAAATAATTTCTGTAACCGTACCGGTGATTTTATCCATGGCAAAACCCTCAATTTTTAGTCTATGATAATATTATACAACAGTTTTATGCTTTTTGCAACCATTTTTGAAAAATAATCATAGAATATAAGGAGCTTATAAAAATTCTGAGGTGGATTATGTATATTTTATTCTTATTTTGCATATTGGTTATAACAACAGGGATTTATTATCTGATATATAAGGGCACCTCACTTGTACATAAATTTAATCTCTGTCATTTTTGCAGGTATAATTTAAAAAAACGGACATATTCTGAAAATAGGAGGGATAAAAATGGAAATGAAAACCAATAAAATATTTGTGAATGATGCGACGGTGGAGACAAATATCTCCGTTATGACGGAATGTGAAACAATAGTCCCCGACACGAAACCCGATTTACTTAAGGTGTTGCAGATGGATGCGGAAGCGAAAATAAGCTCCTGTGATGTATCTGACGGGAAAATCACGGTAAGCGGTATGGTAGAATATAAAATTTTATATGTACCCGAAAGCACAAAAGGAATCTGCAATCTTGAAGCAACAGCCGCTTTTTCTCATACGGAGGAGGTAACGACAGCAACGGCTGATATGTACTGCTATGGGGAGGTTGATGTGGAGCATATAGAATTTAATCCTATCAACAGCCGAAAGCTGTCAATTAAATCGGTTGTAGGAGTAAGCTGCAATATAATGGGCAAAACAGCTCTTGAAATACCCTATGAGCTTTGCGGCGACGGAATTGAGGTCAGGAGAGAGAAAATCAAACCTCTTTCCAGAGTTATTAATAAAACCGCCGAAATCATAACCGAGGACAGACTTATTATAGCGGCAGGAAAGCCTGCCATAGGTGTTATGCTGAAAAATGATGTGAGTATAAGAAACCGTGATGTAAAGGTAATTGCAGGCAAGATAGTGGTTAAAGGAGAAATTGTAATATCCACCCTGTATATTCCCGAAACGGGAGACGGAGTAATGTCGGTAGAGCATACGATTCCCTTTACGGAGATTTTGGATGCAGAAGGCATAAGGGAAGAAAATTATAACAGAGTAGATTTTAAAATAGCAAAAGCGACCTTTAATGCGGCGGCGGATATGGAGGGCGAGCTGAGAGAAATAGCCTGCAATATCAAAATGAAGGTATTTATAACCTCGGATGAAATTATGGAATGCGAGGTTATTGCCGATGCTTATTCCACCTTAGGGAATATGCAGGTAAAAAGCCGATATTTTAAGCTGGAGGAAATGACGGAGGCTATGGAGCTTACCTCAACGGTAAAGGAAAATGTAGTTCCCACCGAAAACATACCGCCTGTTTTACATATTTACAATGTTATGGCAAAGCCCTATATTACAGGAGTATCGGTAGAAAACGGGAAGATAAACGCTGAAGGGGTTATAGATACTTATATACTGTATATATCGGGCAAAGAGGATAGTCCGGTGCACAGCTTTAAAGAAGAGGTCCCCTTTAACATCAGTATAGACAGCGACAAGGCCATGGCTGATAATATTATAAAAATCAAGACGGAGACTAATCATATAAGCTATAACTTAAATGCGGCAGGAGAAATAGAGCTGAGGATAGTGCTTGTGAATAATATAGCGGCGTATGCGTCAAGGGGAATGAATGTAATTACCTCTGTAGAGGAAACGGAAAAAGGTGAGGAGGAAACCCCGACCATTGTGCTGTATTTCATACAAAAAGGTGACACCCTGTGGGATATAGCCAAAAGGTATCAGACCAAGACCTCGTATATTGAGGAGTTAAACGGCGGGGGAGAAGAATTGACTCCCGGAAAACAAATTTTAATCCCGAAAGGGTAAAAAGAGGCTGCGGCAATCTGATTTTTTAAAATCATTTTGCCGCAGCCTTGAATATTAATACCCGGATAGCGTTCAGCACTGAAATTACCATTACACCTGTATCGGCAAAAATGGCAAACCACATATTGGTAATTCCGATAGCCCCCAAAACAAGACAAAGGACCTTAACGGACAGAGCGAATATGATGTTCTGATATACAATGGACATACATTTTCGGGAAATACTGATACTCTCGGCTATTTTTTCGGGATTGTCGTCCGTAAGCACAATATCAGCGGCTTCTGTTGCGGCATCACTCCCGAGAGCACCCATGGAAATTCCTATATCGGCACGGGCCAGCACGGGAGCGTCGTTTATGCCGTCGCCTACATAAACGAGTCTGCGCCCGGGATGGAGCAATTTTTCAAGCTCCGCTACTTTATCTGCAGGCAAAAGATTGCTGTGTATTTCATCAATTCCAAGAACAGCCCCGATTTTTTCGGCAACGGTTTTTGTGTCGCCTGTCAGCATAACGGTTTTTGTAACACCTGCTTTTTTCAGTTGTTTAAGAGCGTTAACGGAGGTTTCCTTTAAAGCGTCCGCAACCTCAATATATCCGCAGTATTCTCCGTTTACTGCAACATGTATGCAGGAGCTTTGGCGGGGAATATACTCCACCCTCAAATCGTCCATAAGCCTGCCGCTGCCTGCGGCAACAGTTTTGCCGTCTATAACGGCGATAATTCCCTTGCCGCTGATTTCCTCAAAACTGCCGATACGGGAGGTATCGGGAGCTTTGCCGTAGCTTCTGACTATACCGAGTGCCACGGGATGGGTTGAAAAGTATTCGGCGTGTGCCGCGTATTCCAATAATTGGGCTTCCGGTATTTTACCATATATTTTCGTTACCGCAAACCTGCCTTCAGTCAGGGTACCTGTTTTATCAAAAACCACGGTTTTTATATGTGCCAGGGCTTCTAAACAGTCAGAACCCTTAATCAATATACCGTGACGGCTTGCGTTCCCGATGCTTGCAAAAAATGTGAGAGGAATACTTATAACAAGGGCGCAGGGACAGCTTATAACTAAAAAACTAAGCCCGCGGTAAAGCCATTCTCCGAACATTGGCGGAAAATTCATAATAAGCCTCAGCAGCGGCGGTATTAAAGCTAAACAAACGGCACTCAGGCATACGGCAGGCGTATAACGGCGTGAGAATTTTGAAATAAATTTTTCGGATTTGGATTTCCGAGAGCTTGCAGTTTCCACCAAATCCAGAATTTTGGAAATCGTAGAATTCTCAAAGCTTTTTGTGGAACGTATTTTCAATGTACCCGACATATTAATGCATCCGCTGATTATTTCGTCGCCTGCGGTTACATAGCGGGGGAGACTTTCTCCCGTAAGGGAGCTTGTGTCAAGGGAGGAAGCACCTTCCTGAACAATACCGTCAAGAGATACCTTTTCACCCGCCTGCACTACGAAAACCGTACCGACCTTCACAGCGGAGGGGGACATGGTTTCTATCGCGCCGCCCTTTAACACGTGAACACAGTCGGGACAAAGATTCATTAAATCGCTGATACTGCGGCGGCTTTTGCCGAGGGCGTAGCCTTGAAAAAGCTCCCCTAACTGATAAAATAACATAACGGCAACGGCTTCCGAATAATCCCCGTTTTTACATGCGGCAATTATAAATGCACCGACTGTTGCGAGTGCCATAAGGAGATTTTCGTCAAAGGGTCGTTTGTTTTTAATTCCTTTGAATGCTTTTTTCAGAATATCACAGCCTATTATCATATAGACGGAAAAATATGAAAAAAATCCGGTAGCTTTGCTTGCGTATGACATATCGGAAGCCCCCGTAGAAGCAAACCGCAGAAAAAAGGTTGCGGCGGCGGAAACAATAATTCTGAGCAAAACACTTTTTTGCCTTTTATTCAGACCACCCGGGTCTTTTTTCAAAATATAAATACCGAACATCAATGCCGCTACAAAAACGGCAGAGAAAATAAAAGTTACTGTAGCTTCCATATTGATTTCACCTACTATAAATATATTATGCAATCATCTGCGGCTTTTTTGCAGTTGGCCGCAACGTCCTTCATAACTGCTTCGGGATTAAAATCCTCGGCAAAATCAACAATCATCTTTTGAGTCATAAAATTAACAACAGCAGAGCTGACTCCGCGGGTTTTGCAAGCGGCATGCTCCATAAGATTTGCACAGCTTGGGCAATCTACCTCAATTTTATATGTTTTGGCCATAGTAATCTCTCCTTAAATTTTTAATTTAACAAATAGGTACTTGTTTAATTGTTATATTTGTAGTATAATATAAACAGAAGCGGAAGTCAATGATTTGGGGATTTATGTACTAAAAGGGATTAAAATATTTCCAAAAGGACTAAAAAGGAGATGATAGTATGAAGCTGCCTCATAACCACGGAGACGAAAAGCTTGAAAGTATGGTTGTAAGGGGGTTGCCCGAAAAAGAACACTTTAAAACCATGGCGGATATTTTCAAACTGCTGGACGACGGCAACAGATTGCAGATATTCTGGACACTGTGCCATATAGAGGAATGTGTTATAAATCTGGCGGCGATGCTTAATATTTCAAATCCGGCATTGGCACATCACCTGAAGATATTGAAATCGGGCGGGATTATAGTCAGCAGGCGAGAGGGGAAAGAGGTGTACTATAAGGCGGCGGCAACAGAGGAAGCGACAGCGTTGCATAAGGCGGTTGAACAGATAATGGCGATTTCCTGCCCAAAGCATCAGAAGGAGGCGTGCCTTGCTGAAAATGTTACAGAGGAGCTTACGGAGCAAGAAAGGATATTGAGAGAAATCCATAAATATTTATCGGAGAATTTGAATAAAAGAATTACCATTGAACAGCTGTCACATAGATTTTTTATAAACCAAACCACATTAAAAAGAGAATTTAAAAAGCTGTACGGAACCTCGATAGCGGCTCATATTAAAGAACACCGAATGGAAAAGGCGGCAAGCCTGCTCACCAAAACCGATATTTCCGTGGCGGAAACAGCAAAAACGGTAGGTTATTCAAGTCAAAGCAAATTTTCAAATGCTTTTTATGAAACCTATAAATGTCTGCCCGCAGAATATCGCAAAAAAAAATAGGGGCAGAGGATGACTCTGCCCCTATTTTTATACCCGTCTTATATCAAGACGTATTTTGTCTGCAATCATTGCAATAAATTCGCTGTTGGTAGGCTTATCCTTGGTGAATTGCACGGTATGACCGAAAAGCTCGTTCAGGGTATCAACGTTACCTCTGCCCCAGGAGATTTCTATAGCGTGGCGAATGGCACGTTCAACCCTTGAAGCGGTAGTCTTATACTTCTTGGCAATATCGGGATACAGAATTTTTGTGACACCGTTTATCAGATCCATATCCTCCGTAACCCACATTATAGCATCCCTCAGAAACTGATAGCCTTTAACGTGAGCAGGAACGCCGATGTCTTTAATCATATTGCTTACAACTATTTCCAGGTCAACGGTTCTTTGCGGTAAAACCGGCGTGGAAGCGTTTAATTGCAGGTGAATATGGTCGTGGATGGTTTCAGCATTGGTGGGCTTTATAAGATAATAGTCTGCACCGCAGGCGGAAGCCTTTGATATTATTGCATCATTGGCAAAGAAGGTGTTAACAAGGATTACGGGCTTATCCTCTTTGGACGAGGCTATGTTATGTAATAAATAAAGCCCGTCCGAGTTAGGCATAATTATATCGAGAATTACCACATCAATATTTATCTTACGAAAAATATTTTCGCCTTCTGCGGCTGATTCTGCAAGCAGAACGCTGTTGATGTCGGAAAAAGCCTCTAAATCGTGTTTTAATTGGTTTCTGCATAGCTCGCTGCTGTCAATGACCAGCACATTTAATTTCTTCATTGGTTGACACTCCTCATAAAATGTAATAATGTTGTTGATAAGTATATTATATCACATTATTTTACTATTTTCAAGATATTTGAACAAATTAATTAAAAATAGTGATTATATACATATAATGTGCTGTATTTTGTGCATAATGTATGTAAAAACGTGACAAAACCTATCGAACTGCGGCGATGGTTTCCAAAAAACTTCTGAATACGACATTTTATCCGATAGGGAGCAAACAATTATGTAAACCTGTATCCAAAGCTTAACCTTTTCCTGAGCCGATAATATAAGGGTAACTTATTTTTCACTTTCTCATATAATATAGTGTACTTGCAATGCAAGTACCATAATATGTTAAAGGAGCATGAATATGGCAACTTTTTATAATAGAGCGACACTTTCCTACAATGATACGGAAATAGATTCCAATATTGTTTCCGGTGAATTGGTGGAAGTGCTGTCGGCAACGAAAAATTCTCTTGACGGAGATTATACGGTGGGTGACAGGGTTACCTATCTGGTGAGCATAGTAAATGCAGGAGCTGCACCCTATACAAATTTAACCCTGACGGATAACCTCGGTCAATATGCTTTGAACGAAACAACCGATTTACTGCCGCTGACCTATGTGGACGGGTCACTTCGTTATTACAGCAACGGTGTTTTGCAGACACCGCCAACAGTAGTAACAACCTCGCCACTTGGGGTAACGGGAATTACGGTTCCCGCCAATGGAAATGTGCTGTTGGTATATGAGGCGGATGTTAACCAATTCGCACCCTTAGGTATAGATCAGACTATAATAAATACAGCGACCATATCGGGCGAAACCTTAACCAATGATATTGTAGTAACAAGCTCCATTGCAAGCACCGAAGCACTCGGACTTACCATCAGCAAATCTATTTGCCCTGATGTAGTGGTTGAAAACGGAGAAATCGTATATACCTTCTTAATTCAAAACACAGGTCCCGTAGCAGCTACAGCTGCGGATAACCTCTCAATAACAGATACCTTTTCACCTGTTTTAAACCCCATTTCCGTAACCTTTAACGGAACGCCTTGGACGGAAGGAACTAACTACACCTATGATACAACTACAGGAGTATTTCAGACTGTTCCGGGTCAAATAACAGTACCTGCGGCGACCTACGAGCAGAATGAAATCACCGGCAGGTGGACAGTTACACCCGGTGTTGCTGTTATTAAGGTAACAGGAACAATTTAGTTTTAAATTAAATCTGAAGGCGTCCCCATCGACAGTGCAGCGGTGGGGACGTTTGTCGCACGAGGAGATAATTTGCAAAAATCATTGACAAGTAAAAATATTTAATATATAATTTAAGTATATATTAATTTATGTGAATGGAGATTTTATAATGTTTGATGTACTCGGAGTGTTAGCTTTTTTTCTTGTAATAGCATCGCTTATAATAGTTGCGGCATCAATGTTTTCGCGGAAAATAAACCGAAAACCGTGGGTGATTGCCCTCGTTTTGGGGCTTGTGGTATTTTTCGCGTCCTATGGTCTTGATATTACCTTTGATAAAGATGAACCTGCGGAGATTGATTTCTCCGGAATAGAGATAGAAGCTCCGACGCCGACCCCTTCTCCGACACCGACCCCTGTAGCAACTCCCACCCCGGAGGCTACCGCCGCACCTGAGGAGACGGAGACTCCCGAGACGGAAGAGACAAGCCCCGAAGCTACCCCGGAGGCGAAGGAAACAGAAAACGAAGGCGAGGCAGAGGAATAATGTTTTTTGGAGTAGGCGGAATTAACCGCGGCGAAAAGGCGGCGGCGAAATTTTTAAAGAAAAACGGATATAAAATTATAACGCAAAATTTCAAATGTAAGCTGGGTGAAATAGATATAATTGCCACCTATGGGGAAATTCTGGTTTTTGCAGAAGTTAAACAAAGAAAAAACAACGATTTCGGCAACCCCTCCGACTTCGTTGATTTCAGAAAACAAAGGAAAATCCGTAAAACGGCGGAGATATATCTGATGCAAAAGAAAATAAAACCCCTGTGCCGCTTTGATGTTATAGAGGTTTTAGGTGATAAAGAATTCAGCATAACTCACATAAAAAATGCCTTTTAAGCTGTAGAAGATAAGCTGTGAGGCTTAAAAAAGGAGAGACAAGGCTTTGGAAGAGAAAAACTGTTCTAACTGTGTGTATGGTAAAAAAATTTTTGCTATGCCTGATGTAATTTGTCCGTTTTGTGGCATAGTATCGCAGGGGGA
The DNA here is from genome assembly GCA_045534775.1 of Clostridia bacterium. GTDB lineage: Bacteria > Bacillota > Clostridia > RUG12999 > RUG12999 > JAZOTK01. The sequence continues at coordinate 30,982 of JAZSKI010000067.1, forward strand.
TATCTGCGAAAAATATCAGCTTAATATGTTTAGCATAGCGAAAAACAAACGCCGCAGAGAGAAAAACTATGATGAAGACAGCTTTAAAATCTAAGAGACAGAGGGAAGTTATGAACAAAGAACACACATCGTCGACAGCTTTAATAAAACGGTTTTTGCCCTATTTTAAACCATACAGAAAAATCCTGGCAATAGATTTGTTTTGTGCTTTTTTAACTACAATATGCGAGATTGTGTTACCTGTCATAATTCGCTATATTACCAATACGGCACAGGAATCGGTGGCACTTCTTTCCGTAGGACTTATCGGAAAAATGGGATTGCTGTATCTTGTTTTAAGAATTATAGATGCTTTTGCTAATTTTTATATGACAAGCTGTGGTCACGTGATGGGTACAAAAATCGAAACCGATATGAGACGTGATGCTTATGCTCACCTGCAAAGACTGTCTGTCACATACTATAACAATACCAAGGTCGGACAGATAATGGGCAGGATAACCAACGATTTATTTGAGGTTACGGAATTTGCTCATCATTGTCCTGAAGAATTTTTTATTGCCGGGATAAAAATAATTGCGGCATTTGCAATTTTATCCAATATAAATATTACCCTTACCCTGCTGGTATTTATTTTTGTACCGCTGATGGTGGTGGTATGTAAAAAAATCAACCGCAAAATGAAACAGACCTTTCTGGAACAAAAATATCAGATAGGTGAACTGAATGCCAATATCGAAGACAGCCTGCTGGGTCATAAGGTAGTAAAAGCCTTCACCAACGAGGAAATTGAAAATAAGAAATTTGAAAAAGGAAACATTAAGTTTTTAAACATAAAAAAACGGTCATATTACCTGATGGGACTTTTCCACACTTCTACGAGAATTTTTGACGGACTTATGTATCTGACGGTAGTTGTGGCAGGAGGAGCTTTTCTGATGAAAGGTAAAATTCTGCCCGGCGATATGGTGGCTTATGTTATGTACGTATCAACACTCATTGCCACTATCAGAAGAATTATTGAATTTTCCGAACAGTTCCAAAGGGGTATAACGGGTATCGAAAGATTTTATGAAATAATGGACGCGGATATAGAGATTTTTGATGAGGAAAACGCCGAGGATATAAAGGAAGTCAAAGGCGAAATAGAGTTCAAAAACGTAAGCTTTGAATATTCAGACGACCATAATACGGTTTTCAAAAATCTTAACTTAAAAATTAAGCCCCACGAAAAAATAGCAATAGTAGGTCCTTCGGGAGGCGGAAAAACTACGCTTTGCAACCTTATTCCGAGATTTTTTGATATTAATTCCGGTGAAATTATCATAGACGGCAGAAATATTAAAGAATTCACCTTAAAAAGCCTGAGACAGGCGGTCGGCATTGTACAGCAGGAGGTATATTTATTTTCAGGAACGGTATACGAAAATATAATCTACGGCAGACCGGATGCAACACGTGAAGAGGTTATCGAGGCGGCACGCCTTGCAGGTGCAGATAAATTTATTTCCGAGCTGAAGGCCGGCTATGATACTTATATTGGCGAAAGAGGCGTTAAGCTGTCGGGCGGTCAGAAACAAAGAATAAGCATAGCCAGAGTATTTTTGAAAAAACCGGCTATTTTGATTCTGGATGAAGCCACCAGCGCCCTGGACAACGAAAGCGAATTTGAAGTAGCAAAGGCACTGTCACAGCTATCAGAGGGCAGAACCTCAATCACTATCGCCCACAGACTTTCAAGCATAAAAAATTCCGACAGGATTCTGGTGCTGACGGAAGAAGGAATAGTCGAAGAAGGCAACCACACTGAATTGATGCAGGAAAACGGGGTTTATGCTAAGTTCTATACAATGGCTGATAAGATTAAATAGTCGGGGATGTTAAAAACCTCCGGACCGCAAGAAAAGAAAATCCGCAGAGCATAAAGATTTCAATTGTTAAAAATACAGATGAATAAAAGGTAGAAAAATCAAAAGATTTTTACAGGAATTTAATCTTTTCTTGCTACGAACAAGCTTCGCCCCTCGCCGTACCCTCGTACGGCTTCGGGTAACCCAAGGCTGACGCTTTGACTCAGTTTGCCCGTTCCAAAGCTTTTCTCCTATCCCCTTAAGCAATTCAGAAATTACAAAATTTTGCAACTATTTGTGATAGCTTTCGTTATTGTTGATTTTAAACCCTCTGTAAATTTGCTCTAAAAGGAAAACGCGCATTAGTTGGTGGGGGAAGGTCATTTTTGAGAAGCTGAGACGAAGGTGGGCGGCGGATTTTACCTTTTCGCTGAGTCCGTCAGAGCCGCCTATTATAAAGGTTATACTGCCGAAACCATTTACACCTGCGGTTGACATAATATCAGCAAGCTCCTCCGAGCTTTGAGTCTTGCCTTCAACACACAAGGCAATAACAAAGCTGCCGGAGGGGATTTTTTTAAAAATAAGCTCGCCTTCTGCTTCAATATCCTGCGTATTGCCGCCGCGACATTCCTTTATTTCGCAAAGGGAAAGCTTCCCGAAACGAGAAATCCGTTTAGCGTATTCGTTGCAGGCATCGGCGAAAAATTTTTCCTTTATGCCACCTACGGCAAGTATATTTATGTTCATAACAAATCCTCCGTTTTTACTATAAAAATATTATAATAAAAATAAGAGGTTTTGTCAAGAAGGGGAGGCGAAAACGGCGGCGGAATTTCTAATTTTACAAGGTTATATATAAATTTGTCATATTTTACAAAAAAGTTTGTGCATTTTATATATATTAATATTTTCCTAAAAATGATAAAATTATATATATAAGATAAAATGGGAGTATAGTATAATCGGAGGAAAACTGATGTTTGTAGATATAGCGAAAATATATGTGGAAGCAGGAAACGGCGGGAACGGAATCGTATCCTTCCACCGCGAAAAATACGTGGCGGCAGGAGGACCTGACGGTGGTGATGGCGGCAGGGGCGGAAATGTTGTTTTTGAAGCTGATGAAAGTCTTTCCACATTGATGGATTTCAGATACAAGAAAAAATATAAAGCTGAAAACGGCGGCGATGGCAGGTCTGCCAGAAGAATGGGTAAAGCAGGCGAGGATATTGTTATTAAGGTGCCCTGCGGAACCCTTGTAAGGAACACGGCAACAGGCGGCGTGGTTGCGGATTTAACGGAACACGCTCAGCAGTTTATTGTTGCAAAGGGCGGCAGAGGCGGATTCGGTAATGTTCATTTTGCCACTCCTACCCGTCAGGTGCCGAGATTTGCAAAGCCGGGTCTTAAAGGCGAGGCGCTGGAGGTACAGTTAGAGCTTAAGCTTCTTGCGGATGTGGGTCTGGTAGGCTTTCCCAATGTGGGGAAATCTACGTTCCTGTCACAGGTGAGTGATGCCAATCCCAAGATTGCCAACTATCATTTTACAACCCTTGAACCTAATCTGGGTGTTGTCAGCTTAGGTCCTGAAGAAAGCTTTGTAATTGCCGATATTCCGGGACTTATAGAAGGCGCTCACGAGGGTATAGGCTTAGGTCACGAGTTTTTGCGTCACGTTGAAAGGACAAGACTTATAATTCACGTAGTTGATGTGTCGGGAATTGAAGGCAGAAATGCCATAGAAGATTTTGATACCATAAATGCTGAGCTTGAAAGCTACAGCAGTGTTCTTGCAGAGAAAAGGCAGATAGTGGTTGCCAATAAAACTGATTTGGGAATGAATGAGAACGGGAAAGCAGAGTTTATCGCAGAAATGGGAAACAGAGGCTACAAGGTTTTTGAGATTTCAGCGGCTACCGGAAAAGGACTTAAAGAGGTTATTCAGTATGCCTATGAACAGCTTAAAACCATACCGAAAATGCCTATATGTGAAATAGAAGAAATTGTATTTGAGGCAGAGGACAGGGAAAGCTTCGAGGTCCGCGTGGAAAACGGCGTATATATCGTAGAAGGCGGGTATATAGAATATTTACTTAATTCCACCAACCTTGACGATAATGAAAGTGCGCAGTATTTCCAGACGGCACTGAAACGTAAGGGTATTATAGAAGCGCTGGAAAAGGCAGGCGTGCAGGAGGGCGATACCGTCAGAATGTACGAGCTGGAATTTGATTTTGTATATTAGGAGTGAAGCAGTTGATTACAAGTAAGCAGAGAGCTTATCTGAGAGGGCTTGCCAACACGGCCCAGCCGATTTTTCAAATAGGTAAAAACGGTATAAACGAAAATCTGATAGCACAGCTTGAGGATGCCCTTGAGGCGAGAGAGCTGATTAAAGTAACCGTACTTGAAACGTCCTTTATGGAGACGAGAGAGGCTTGCGATGAATGTGCGAGACTGACGGGAGCAGAGCCGGTGCAAAGCATAGGCTTCAGATTTGTTTTGTACAAGCAGGCGAAAAACAAAAAAAACCGCAAGATTGAGCTACCGAAAAAATGAGAGTAGCGATATTCGGAGGCTGCTTTGACCCGCCGCACAAGGGGCATATAAAAATTGCGGTGGAAAGCCGGGAAAAATTTAAGCTCCACAAATTAATAATGCTGCCCACAGGCTTGCCGCCTCATAAAGAAGTGCAGGCTTCTGAGCCTCGGCATAGATATGAGATGTGCAAAATTGAAACCGAAAAATATGGATTTGAGCTGTCGGACTATGAAGTTTTTTCAGACAAATTTTGTTACAGCGCAGAGACATTAGAGCATTTTGCACAGGTATACCAAGGAGACGAGCTGTTTTTTATAATAGGCGGCGACAGTATAAATTATATAGACAAATGGTATATGCCCGAAAGGATTTTCAAGGTGTGCAGTATCATAGTAGGGGCAAGAGAAGAAATAGATATGCCTCTTGTGGAGAGAATGAGAGAAAAATATAACGCAAAAATCCTTTTTGCGGAAAACGAAATTATAAACGTATCCTCTACTCAGATAAGAGAAAATATAAAAAACGGCATTTCCGTAAAGAATATGGTAGATGAAGAAATTGAGGAGTATATCAGGGAAAATGGATTGTACAGATAAAATGGATATCGAGCAGTTGAAAAAACATATAAAAACTCTTATGGGAGAAAAACGGTACAGGCATAGTCTAGGAGTAACCGAGCTTGGAAAAACTCTTGCAGAAATTCACGGCGCTGATGTCAGAAAGACAGAGATTGCAGGGATTTTGCACGACTGTGCGAAGGAATTTGACAGTGAAACCATGAAGAAATATCTTGACCGGGCAGAGGTGGATGAGACGGTCAGAAAATCACCTAAGCTGTGGCACGGACCGGCAGGTGCTGTTTACGCCGCGGATATGTTCGGGATTGACGATGAAATTTATCACGCTATTTATTATCATACCATAGGGGTAGAAGAAATGCCTCTTATTACAAAAATTATTTACCTTGCTGATGTAGTGGAGGTAAACCGCGATGAGGAGTTTGAATGGGCAAAGGATATACGCGAGCTGGCAAAAAAAGATTTGGACAAGGCTGTGGCTCAGGTTATCGGGAAAACGCTGGTATCTCTTGTTGAAAGGGGATATACAGTACATATAAACTCCGTTTTGTGCAGGAACAAAATCATTTTTAAAGGACGAGGGTAATATGGATATAAAAGACGAAAATACACAAGGCGGTATAACCAGAAGAATGCCGGCTATTCAGAAAAGAGATATGGAGGATACGATAAGTATTCCCATAATTGAGCCGGATGAAAAAAGGGAAGAGGAGCCTGCCGAAGTAATTGAAATAATTGAAGAAGAAAAAGTCCTGACCGAAGAAGTTCGGGAGAGCGGAGAAGATAAGGAAATTACACACAGGCAACCTGAGGTGCATATTGAACCTGAATACGAAAAACCTCAGGAGGACGGCGAAGATGACAGAAACGCCAGAAAATGGTTGCCGATTTTTTGCAGTAGTGTAGTGGCTGTGATTATGTGTCTGACAATCCTTGTATCGTACAGCGTACCCATAATTATTGAATGGGGTATCGGAAAAGGACTGATAAAGCTGATTACGCCTATAGTGCAGGTAGATGCTCCACCAAAAGACATTAATGTACTGCTGGTCGGAACAGACCGAGGCGGTTACCGTACAGATACAATGATGATAGCAACTTATGACGATGAAAATGATGTTATAAACGTGCTACAGCTTCCGAGGGACACTTATGTGGGCGGTAACGGCAGACGTGACAAAAAGCTTAATTCGGCATATTTCAGCGGCGTTGACCGGCTGAAACACGAAATAGAATTATCTTACGGTATAAAGATACAAAGATACCTTGCCGTAGAGCTGGACAGCTTTATTGAGATGGTAGATGCTCTGGGCGGCGTTGAGGTTTATGTACCTATTGATATGGATTATGACGACCCCACTCCGGGACAGAATCTGCATATTCATCTCAAAGAAGGGCTGCAGGTGCTTGACGGTGAGGATGCGGAAGGCTTTGTCAGGTTCAGGAAAAATAATGATGGCTCAGGATATCCGCTGGGCGATATTGACAGGATGGCGGCACAGAAGGATTTTATAATGGCTGTTGTGAAGAAGGTAATAAGTATGGATGGGATTTCAAAAATTCCCGAACTACTTGACATAGCAAAGAATAATATTACAACAGATATTACAAACAGTGAAGCCTACAGCTATATTTATAAGATATTGTCGATGGAAAGCGAAAACATAAGATTTTATGATGCACCGGGAGAAATGGCATATTACAGCGGCTGGTATTTCTTTGTTGACGAGGACGAGAATGATATTATGGTAAAAGAGCTGTTTAACGGCGATAAATATAAATCAAGCGTATATGTATCGAGACCGGCATCGGCAAAGAGACCGACTAACATTTCACCGTCTGACGATGAAGAGGATATTGATGACAGCGAAAGATATACCTATTATACAAATCCGGAGCCGGGGGAAAGCCCCGATGCATCGGCAAGTCCGAAAAGCTCGGCAACGGTGAGCCCGTCGGCGACACCGAAAGGAACACCGAGCATTACGCCGAAGGCAACGGCAACACCTAAGTCAACGCCGAAGGCAACGGCGACTCCCGGGGTTGATGATGAAGCGGGAGAGCCTGTCGCTACGCCGAAGCCTACACCGAAGCCTGCGCCTGAGACGGATGCGTCGGTGGAGGATGAAGAGAAAACCGAAGAAAACTAAAGTCCGCAAACGGACGGAAAGGGATATATATGACGAGCAGAGAAACGGCGCTTAAGGCTGCCGAAATACTAAACGAGAAAAAGGCAGAAAACATTAAGGTTCTGGAGGTAAAAGGACTTACCTCAATCGGAGATTATTTTGTTATATGTAACGGCACATCTTCCACTCACGTTAAATCCCTGGGTGATGAGGTTGAATTTAAGCTGAAGGAGCTGGGAGCAAAGCAGCATCACAGCGAAGGCTACAGCAGTGCAAGCTGGATTTTACTGGATTTCGGTGCGGTCGTTATTCATATATTTGACAGAGAAGCATCTAATTTTTATGATCTGGAACGTCTGTGGACGGATGCACCACAGCTCGACTTAAGTCATTTGAATTAATATAGGAGGGGAAATAAAATGAGCTATAATTTCAAAGAAATAGAAGCTAAATGGCAAAAAAAATGGGACGAAGAAAACACCTTTAAAGCAGGTGAGGACAGAAGCAAACCAAAATATTATTTTCTGGTAGAATTCCCTTATCCGTCGGGTCAAGGTCTGCACGTAGGACATCCGAGAAGCTATACGGCACTTGACATCGTGGCGAGAAAAAAGAGAATGGACGGATATAATGTTTTATATCCTATGGGCTGGGATGCCTTTGGTCTTCCTACGGAAAACTTTGCTATAAAGAATAAAATTCATCCGAAAATAGTTACGGAAAATAATATCAGCAACTTCAAGCGTCAGCTTAAGAGTCTGGGATTTTCCTTTGACTGGACAAAAGAAATAAATACTACCGACCCGAACTATTATAAATGGACGCAGTGGATATTTCTGAAACTCTATGAAAAAGGACTGGCTTATAAACAGGAGATGCCCATAAACTGGTGTACGGGCTGTAAGGTAGGTCTTGCCAACGAAGAGGTTGTAGGCGGCGTTTGTGAGCGTTGCGGAAGTGAGGTTGTGCAGAAAAACAAAAGCCAATGGATGCTCCGTATAACAGATTACGCCCAGAGACTTATTGATGATTTGGATAAAACCGACTATATTGAAAAAGTAAAAACTCAGCAGAGAAACTGGATTGGCAGATCTGAAGGTGCAGAGCTGGATTTTGCTGTTGCAGGATGCGATGAAAAAATCCGTGTATATACAACGAGACCCGATACTCTCTTCGGTGCAACCTACGTTGTACTTTCACCTGAGCATAAGCTTGTTGAACAGCTTAAAGACAAGATAACCAATTATGATGAGGTTGAAGCTTATGTGGCTGAGGCGGCTAAGAAGACCGAGTTTGAACGTACAGAGCTGGCAAAGGATAAAACAGGCGTTGAGCTTTGCGGTATCAAAGCCGTAAACCCTGTTAATGATACAGAAATTCCTGTATGGATTTCCGATTATGTACTTACTACCTACGGTACGGGTGCTATTATGGCGGTACCTGCACACGATACCAGAGACCACGAATTTGCCAAAAAATTCAACCTGCCGATTATCGAGGTTGTGGGCGGCGGTAAAAATGTTCAGGAAGAAGCTTTTACCGATGTAGCAACGGGGAATATGGTAAATTCGGGATTTTTGACGGGTATGCCCGTAAAAGAAGCAATAGCTGCTATGATTAAATACCTGGAAGAAAACAAAATCGGTGTTCGTAAGGTTAACTTTAAGCTTCGTGACTGGGTATTCTCCCGTCAGAGATATTGGGGCGAGCCTATTCCTCTTGTATGGTGCGATTGCTGTGGTTGGGTACCTCTTAAAGAAAGCGACTTACCGCTGACCTTACCTGAGGTAGACAACTACGAACCTACCGACGACGGACAGTCCCCTCTTGCCAAGATTGAGGATTGGGTAAACACCACCTGTCCGAAATGCGGCAAGCCAGCAAAGAGAGAAACCGATACCATGCCTCAGTGGGCAGGTTCATCGTGGTATTTCCTCAGATACATTGACCCCACTAACAACGATGCTATTGCAGATAAAGAATTAATGGATTATTGGATGCAGGTAGACTGGTATAACGGCGGAATGGAACATACTACACTTCATCTGCTGTATTCAAGATTCTGGTATAAATTCCTCTTTGATATTGGCGTAGTTCCCACAGAAGAGCCGTATATGAAACGTACCTCTCACGGTATGATTTTAGGTGAAAACGGCGAAAAAATGTCAAAATCAAGAGGCAACGTGGTAAACCCCGATGATATAGTAAATGAGTTCGGTGCAGATACCTTCAGAACCTACGAAATGTTTATAGGTGCCTTTGACCAGGCTACACCCTGGTCTATGCAGGGTGTAAAGGGTTGTTACAGATTTTTGGAACGTGTATGGGGCTTGCAGTATATACTGACTTCTGACGAGGGATATTCACCTGAAATGGAATCAGCTATGCACAAGGCAATCAAAAAGGTTGGAGAGGATATTGAACGTATGAAATTCAATACGGCTATAGCAACCCTTATGGCGTTGGTTAACGATTTCAACCGTATAGGAAAAATCACAAAAGGCGAGTTCAAGACCTTTATTCAGCTTCTTAATCCCGTAGCACCTCACATGACGGAAGAGCTTTGGGCAATGCACGATATGGGCGGCGAGATTGCTTATATGCCGTGGCCGCAGTATGACGAGGCAAAAACCGTTGATGACGAAATAGAGATAGTTTTACAGATTAACGGCAGGGTTAAAGATAAAATGATGATTCCTGCAGGACTTGACAGAGCAGGAATGGAAGCTTTTGTAAAGGATTCGGGTAAGATAGAAGAGGTTGCAGAAGGCAAAACTGTTTTGAAGGTTATCTGCGTACCCGATAAGCTGGTGAATTTAGTAATAAAATGAGTGACAAAAAGATACTGCTCAGAATAGAAGGTATGCTGGTAATTATTATACTTTTGACAATAGCAGGTATATTAATTGCCTTCAGCGGTAACATTAAGGAAAAACCCGAAGGGACGGAGTACAATAAACCGACAGTCAGGGTTTATATGGCAGGGGAGGTAGCACACCCCGGCGTTTATGAGCTGGAGCACGACAAAAGAGTGATAGATGCCATTGAAGCGGCAGGCGGCGTAACGGAAACGGGAGACGCTTCAAGCCTGGATTTGGCGGAATTTCTTGTAGACGGGCAAACTCTGCGGGTAGCTTCGGCAGCTGCGGCGTCAGAAGCTCCGATCGTATTAAATGCTCCGGCCGAAAAGGCTAAGATTAATATCAATACCGCAACGACAGAAGAACTGCAGAAATTAAGCGGTATCGGAGAAGGTCTTGCGGAGAGAATTGTAGAGTACAGGACTGCTAACGGTGAATTCAGAAGTATTGAAGAAATACAGAATGTGTCGGGTATTTCCGAAAAACGGTTTGATGCAATTAAAAATATGATAACGGTATGAAATTAAGCGGTGGCAGAAACTTCTGTCCCCGCTTAAAGTGTTGAGTAAATGGAGAAGAGTATGAAATTTAAAGCTGAACAGGGAGGAATAAGCGTCAATGATTTTCTGCGGAGCAAAGGATTTTCGCGCAGACTTATTTCGCAGCTTAAATTTGAAGACAGAATTTTGGTAAACTCTGAAGCGGTATGGACAAATTATGTTTTACGTGACGGAGATGAGGTGGAAACCCTGTTTCCCGAAAAGCTTTCCGAAAATATAATTCCGCAAAGCTTAAAGCTTGAGATTTTATATGAGGACGACCATATTTTAGCAGTAAATAAACCTGCCGGTATGGCGATTCATCCCTCTCACGGTCATTATTCGGACACCGTTGCCAATGGGATTATGGGCTATTATGCGGAAAAAGGAATAAAAACCCCGGTGCGTATAGCGGGAAGATTAGACCTTGATACTACGGGAGTAGTACTGATTTCAAAGGATGCCCTGACCTCTAAAATCTTAAGCGAAACTCTTATAGATAAATATTATATTGCAATAGCTTGCGGCAGGCTACCCCAAAAAGGCAGAATTGAAGCGAATATTTCGGAGACCGAAGGAGAAATCAAACGAAAAATAAGCAGTACAGGGAAAACTGCCATAACCGAATATGAACGTCTTGAAACAAGAGGCGATTATTCGATGGCGAGGGTGAAGCTTCTGACGGGACGTACTCATCAGATAAGACTGCACATGGCACATCTGGGTTATCCGCTGGCAGGAGACAGTCTGTACGGTGACGGCAGGGGAATGACCCGCCACGCTCTCCATGCGGAGAAAACAGAATTTACCCATCCGATTTTAAATACAAAAATTGTGATAACATCAAAGCTCCCACAGGATATGAGGGATTTTTGGGAACAACTCAAGGAGGAAAATTAAATGTACGTAATAGCAGGCTTAGGAAATCCGGGAAACAAATATGAAGGTACAAGACATAATATAGGATTTGAGATTATAGATTATGTGGCAAGGACATATAATATAAGCATAAATAAGCTGGGTTTCAAAGGGCTTTACGGTCAGGGGATGCTTGACGGCGAAAAGGTGATTTTGCTGAAACCGCAAACCTTTATGAATTTAAGCGGACAGTCCGTCAAAGAAATCTGCGATTTTTATAAAATCCCTTCTGAAAACCTTATTATAATTTATGATGACGTAAGTCTGCCGATAGGAAAAATGAGAATAAGACCGCAGGGAAGTGCCGGTGGTCATAACGGAATAAAGAATATAATATATATGTTAAATACAGATGTTTTTCCGAGAATAAAAATCGGGGTGGGGGCGCCCGCGCATCCTCAGATGGATATGGCTGACCACGTTTTGGGACATTTTTCAAAAGAGGATTTTGATATTTTGCGTGAATGTGCAAAGAAAACCGTTCAGGCAATACCGCTTATTATGAAAGAAGGCTGCGGTGCGGCAATGAATAAATTTAACGGATAACGGTGAGAGTGTTATGCAACAATCTGAATTCAATTTAATAAAAGAAGCCATAAGCAGCTCGGTGACACCAATATCCGTAAGCGGTGTTACCGAAGCTGCTCGTGCTGATGTTATACACCGCCTGGCAGAGAACAGAAAAATATTTGTAATAGTGGAAAATATGTACAGTGCAAAAGCACTTAAAGAGGATTTGGAATTTTATTTCGGGGACGGCAGTGTAGATATTCTGCCGGTTCGTGATTATATTTTTCATAACATAGAAACAGCGGCGACGGAGCTTATTATAAAACGTCTGTCAATACTGGAAAAAATACATTCGGGAACAGCAAAAGTGATTTTGGCTCCCGTAGATGCGGTTTTGGAATATACTCTTCCTAAAGAGCTTTTTTTGAAATACAGATATGAGCTTTCCTTCGGTGACAGGGTTAACCTTAAAAACCTCATAAAAGACCTGATTATAATGGGCTATAAAAATTGCGAGCTTGTTGAAGGAGTCGGTCAGTTTTCCCTTCGCGGCGGCATACTCGACATATATCCGCCGTCATCCGAAAACCCGATTCGTATCGAATTTTTTGATGATGAAATCGACACTATCCGATACTTCGACCCGGAAACACAGCTTTCTCAAAGCTCGGCAGAAAAGGCAGTAATAGGTTGCTGTCGGGAACTGATTTACGAAGAAACAGAAGAAATTGCGGACAAACTTTCCCTTTGCGGTAACAGCGAATATATTGAGAGGGATATAACCTTTTTCCGGGAACAGCATTATTTCCCTGCAACCGACAGATATGTACCGATGATTTATAACAGACTTTTCTCGGTTACGGACTATCTGTCAGAGGATTATTTGGTTTTCCTTGACTACCCTGCAGGGCTTAAAGACAGAAGCGAGGAGTATGAAAGGGAAATAGCTCAGACGGTGGCACAGTTTGCCGAAAATGCAGATATATCTGTCCCAAGCGGAGATTATGTAAACCGAATTTCCGATGTGATGAAGCAGGTAAAAGGGCAAATAGTTATGCTCAGCAGTATTTCAGCGGCATCGGGCTTTTTAACACCTGAAAATTCTTTCAATATCACTTCAAAGTCCCTGCAATCTTATCGGGGCAGACTGGATTTGGTGATGGAGGATATAAGGTTCTGGCAAAGCAAAGGCTACGGGGTGACGGTTCTCGCAGGGAGTAGCAGCAGAGCAACGGCGTTTCACGTAACCCTGTCGGATAATAATATATCGGCGACAATGGGAAAAACCTTTGCTAAAGAAGGCGAAACCGTTATTTTATCGGGAAGTCTTAGCCACGGCTTTGAATATCCGCTGATGAAAACGGTTGTCATAGGTTGCCGCGAAATTTTCGGAAGCAGTCGTCACAGAAGAACGAAAAGTGCTATGCCGGGCGTTAAAATCAAATCCTATGCGGATTTATCTGTTGGCGATTTTGTGGTTCATCAGGTTCATGGTATAGGACAGTATCAGGGTTTACACCGAATGGAAATTGACGATATAAGCAGGGATTATCTGAAAATTCAGTATAAGGGTACAGACGTGCTTTATGTTCCTGCGACAGCCCTTGATACGGTAAATAAATATATCGGTAATGACGGCGCACAGGTGAAATTGAATAAAATGGGCGGCGTGGAGTTTGCCAAGGTTAAAACAAGAGTCAAGAAATCTCTTGAGGATATTGCCGGCAGGCTGGTGGCTCTCTATGCTGCAAGAAATACACAAAAGGGCTTTGCCTTTTCCTCTGATACCGATTGGCAGAAGAATTTTGAAGACGGATTTCCCTATGAGGAGACAGACGACCAGCTTACCTGTATACGGGAAATGAAAGAGGATATGGAAAGCGACCGTCCTATGGATAGGCTTTTATGCGGTGATGTGGGCTTCGGAAAAACTGAGGTGGCACTTCGCGGAGCCTTCAAAGCGGTTATGGACAGCAAGCAGGTGGCGTATCTTGTACCCACCACCATATTGGCACAGCAACACTATAACACCTTCCGCAGTCGTATGGCGGAATATCCTGTTAACGTGGAAATGATGTCGAGATTTCGCACACCTAAACAGTTAAAAGAGATTGCAAGACGGGTGGGAAGCGGCGAAATAGATGTATTGATAGGCACTCACAGGATTTTGCAGAAAGACGTAAAATTCAAGGATTTGGGACTTCTGATTATAGACGAGGAACAACGGTTCGGAGTTAAGGACAAGGAAATCATCAAGGAGCTTAAAACCAATGTAGATGTGCTTACCCTATCGGCAACTCCCATACCGAGAACCCTGCACATGTCTTTGATAGGCGTCCGTGATATGAGTGTAATCACCCGGCCGCCTGAGGACAGGTATCCGGTACAGACCTTCGTGCTGGAACACGATAAAGAGGTTGTCAGAGATGCAATTTTAAAGGAGCTGGGCAGAAACGGTCAGGTGTATTATGTTTATAACAGAGTCGAGGGCATACACAAGGTTGCCAATGAACTGCAGGAGATGGCTCCCAATGCCCGAATAGCCGTAGGTCACGGTCAGATGAGCGAGCGTGAGCTGGAAACGGTTATGGTGGAGGCGTTAAACGGGGAAATAGATATTCTGGTATGTACCACAATCATAGAAACAGGTCTTGATATACCCAACATAAACACCATTATTATAGAAAATGCCGACAGAATGGGACTTTCCCAGCTGTATCAGCTGAGGGGGCGTGTAGGTCGTTCCAACCGCCTGGCGTATGCCTATCTTACCTATAAACGCGATAAGTCACTAAACGAAACGGCAATCAAAAGACTTACTTCAATTAAAGAATTTACGGAATTCGGATCGGGCTTTAAAATAGCTATGCGAGATTTGGAAATACGAGGTGCAGGAAGTCTCCTCGGCGCTGAACAACATGGCGAAATGGACGATGTCGGGTATGATATGTACTGTAAGCTGCTGGAACAGGCGGTAAAAAATGTCAAAGGTGAGATAACCCCGCCGGAGATTATGACTACGGTGGATATAAAAGCCAGCACCTATATACCCGAGGATTATATTACATCACATAATATCCGTATAGAGATATATAAACGAATTGCGGCGGTACAGACCGAAGAGGATAAGGAAAACACCATAGATGAGCTTATAGACCGTTTTGGACAGCCGCCCCAAAGTGTGGTTAATCTTATAGAAATCTCGCTTATAAGATGTTATGCCTCCGCCTGCGGCATTTCAGACGTAACAGAACGCGACGGCAGAGTGATGATGATTTTTGCCAAACTACCCGAGGAAGATAAAATAAAGGACATAGTATCAAAATTCCGCGGCGAGCTTTTGTATAACGCAGGTGCAAAACCGCGACTTACCTATATTGTTAGAGGTGGTAAAAGCAAGCTGCTGGAAAACATAAAAACCATATTGGCTGAATTCAAAAAAGGAGAACCGGAAAGGTAGCACCGTTGTAATACGGGAAAATATAAAAAACATTTGACGAATCGGGAGAAAAGTGGTATAATGATTTCAAGCGAAGCTTGAAATAGTCGATATGAATTCATATCATATTAAGCTTGTAGGGCAGGGGCTTGCTCCTGCCGTAAGCACAGCAATTTGTGTAAAAAGATAATAACATATAGTTTAGGGGGAATTCACATGAGAAAAAGAGTAATTGGTTTTATTTTGGTATTCTGTATGGCTATGGGTATGATGATGCCCGGGCAGGTTTTTGCGGCGGCACAAAGCGGCACCTGCGGCAGCGGCGTCACATGGAGCTTCAGCAACGGAACCCTTACCATAGGCGGTAGCGGTGCAATGACGGAATTTGCAACTGTCAGAGAAACACCGTGGTATTCATTCAGAAATTCTATTAAAAGCGTTGTTGTCGGTGATGGAGTAACAAGCATAGGAGCTTATTCCTTTTGGTACTGCGAATATCTTTCAAGCGTAAAGCTTGGAAATGGCATAACAGACATAGGATTCGGAGCATTTCATTCTACCGCGAGCTTGTCACAAATATAGTTTCCCACGAACCTTAAAAGCATCGGACAAGCTGCATTTGCCGGCTCGGGGCTTACATGGGTATCTATTCCCGATAGCGTAACAAGTCTCGGAAAAATTATATTCAACGGCTGTGACAACCTTGTAGACGCATATATCGGTCGCGGTGTCACGGGCATCAGTGACGGTATGTTCTCGATTTGTGAAAATCTGGAATATGTGCAGATGACAGATAGTGTTGTATCTATCGGAAAAGAAAGCTTTGAATGCTGCGAGAAGCTTGCAACGGTTAAAATCAGCAGTAATATTGAATCTATAGGCGACTATGCTTTTCGCGATTGTACAGTTCTTAATATGGAGATACCTAAAAGTGTTAAAACAATCGGAGCAAATGCTTTTGAAGAATGTAATGCTTTAGACGGAGACATTGTACTTGATTATGTGGAAAGCATAGGAGACTGGGCATTTTGGGTTACGAAAATTACGAGCGTAAATATAAAAAGCGGCAGTATGACCACACTTGGTCAGCACGCCTTTCAGGCGAACCACTATCTTGAAAGTGTTATTTTACCCGAAGGGCTGGAGACCATAGGTTATCAGGCTTTTTGTCTCAGTGAGAATATAAAGGAGATAACACTCCCTGCAAGCCTTAAGACTATAAACAGCAGTGCCTTCAACGGTTGCAGCGGCATTACCGATGTCTATTACAGAGGAGGTATTGCGGACTGGGGAAATATATCTGTTGCTTCTTCAAATACAAGTCTGACATCGGCAACCATTCATTATCTTGGCGAGAAATATGCGGTTGTGTATGATGCAAACGGCGGAACGGACGCCCCGACTGCACAGTCTAAAATTTATCAGACAAGCCTTGAGCTTACTACCGATATTCCGACAAAAACAGGTTATATATTCAGTAACTGGAATACAAACAGAGACGGAAGCGGTACGTCCTATTCGGCGGGAGAGACATATACTGCAGATGCGCCTGTTACCTTATATGCGCAGTGGTCTCCCGTTAAGTATTATGTTGCTTATAATGCAAACGGCGCGGCGGGCAGTATGACTAATCAGGCATATTACTATGACGAGGAGCAGGCTTTAAAGACCTGCACGTTTACAAAGGTCGGACATTCCTTCGGCGGTTGGAAAAAAGATGCCGCGGGTGATGTAATGTATGCAGACGGAGAGATTGTAAAAAATCTCACGACAACCAATAATGATATAGTGACAATATATGCTGCATGGATTCCCGATACTTATGAAATAAGCTTTTCGGGTAACGGAGCAGAGGAAGAATATGAAAGTATAAACGTGGAATACGGCGCGGTATACGGAGCTTTGCCTGTAGCGACAAAAACAGGGCACACCTTTAAAGGTTGGTTTATAGGTGACACAGAAATTACTTCCGATACGATTGTTAACATAACTGCAAGCACAACTCTTCAGGCAAGATGGGAGGCAAACAACTACAAGGTTATTTTTGATGCAAACGGAGGGGTAGCGGCTGTAACGGAAATAACCGTAACATACGGTTCAGCTTACGGAACCCTGCCGATTCCCGTATACGAAGGATATAAGTTTATGGGCTGGTATTGCGGCGAGGTGCAGATATTACCCGAAACCAAGGTGGAAATAACAGAGCCGCAAACCCTTCAGGCTAAATGGGTTCTTGCTCCGTACACGACATTTAAGATTGAAGAATATACCGCGTTTGATTTTGTAAAGGCAGACCTGTTTAATCTTGAGGCGGGATGTACTGTAATTATGGCGGCATATAAAAATGAAGTGCTTTCAGATGTTCAATCAGGAATTTATGATGGGAATACGGTTCCGTTCATAGTATATGAGGATTACGATACTATAAAAATTATGGTATGGAGCTCACTTGAAGCTTTATCACCGCTTTGCGATGTGAATGATACTCCAACAGCAGAATAATAAAATAAATCAGGGCGAAATTCATCGCCCTGATTTATTTTATTTCAGTTTATCCAGAATATTCTGCATATCAACAATATTTCTTATTTTACTTCTGCTGTTAATAAGCAGCTCCTTTTTGTCATAAGGCAGGTTACTGTAAAAGGAATGTGCCGAAGGATTGCTCCTGAGAAGGGTTGACAGACCGTTATCACGTTTTTCCATAAATATCGCTCCTTTTTCTGATGGTACTGTTATTATAACCAAGAAAAAAGAAAAAATACCCGCCTTT
>JAZSKI010000039.1:0-26401 GCA_045534775.1 Clostridia bacterium
TAAATATCGTGCAGCTGCATATACAGGTTCTGTTATCGCTGATGCTGTAGAATTTACTGTAGAATAATAGGGAGGTATAAAGTAATGAAAACATATATTAAACCTATTGCTGAAGTTAAAACATTTAGCGTAACAACAAACATCGCTGCTTTGGAAGATTTCTTAGCAGCAGGCGGTAACGACGTTGGTTTAAGCAGCGACGTAATCACAGCAGCTAACATCACAACATATACAATGACATCCACAATGTAATAGTTGTGCATCAGGCGAAGCCGAAAAGGCTTCGCCTTTTTTTTAGCCTTCCTGCGGCTCGCTACGCTCCCACGTATAAGTTCCACCGGCCAAATCAAAGATTTGGGGTGTCACTTACCTGATGGGGAAGGTGGGCGGCAAAGCCGCTCGGAGGAGGAGACCGTTTTTGCACAAGAAAATACAGCAATCAAAGCAAGCTGCAGGTGGAGCTGTTGCCACAAGCCTAAAGGGGAAATACTAATCCCCTGACCCATGCTGTTCTATTTTTTGTCATAACTTATCCATCCTGCTCATATAAATATACAAACACTAAAAGTATGGGAGGAAGGGTTATGAATATTTATAATGATATAGCACAGCGAACCCAGGGTGATATATATATCGGCGTGGTGGGTCCTGTGCGAACGGGGAAATCTACCTTTATTAAAAAATTTATGGATTTGAAGGTAATTCCCAATATTGACAATATGTTTAAAAAAGAACGTGCCAGAGATGAACTGCCGCAAAGTGCGGCAGGTAAAACCATAATGACCACAGAACCGAAATTTATTCCCAACGAAGCGGTTACCATAAATATCGACAACGCCGCTTGCAGAGTCAGAATGATAGATTGCGTTGGCTATATGGTGGACGGCGCATTGGGAGCTACCGAAGACGGAGAGATGCGGATGGTACAAACGCCATGGAACACAGAACCTATGGCATTTAACGATGCCGCAGAAATAGGTACCCGCAAGGTTATCTGCGAGCATTCCACCATCGGGCTTGTAATTACAACCGACGGCAGTATCACCGATATTCCGCGTGATGATTACATAGGAGCTGAAGAAAGGGTAATAAGGGAACTGAAGGAAATCAACAAACCTTTTATCGTCCTTCTCAACTGTGCAAACCCAAGCTCTGCCAAAGCACGCCAGCTAAGAGACGAGCTGACGGTTAAACACGGCGTTCCCGTAATGTGTGTGTCCTGCGCGGATATGACGGAAAAGGATATAGCCGAAATTCTTGAAATGGTCCTCTATGAATTCCCGCTGACGGAAATCGGCATAACCTTCCCCAAATGGGTGGAATCTTTGGATTTTTCTCATCCTTTAAAGGAAAAAATATACAGCTCACTTAAAAACGGCTTACAAAACGTAACCAAAATAAGAGAAGCCAAAGCCGCCGTCGAGCAGCTTAAAGAAAATGATTACGCCAAAGCCGTAAACACCACCTCTGTGGACTTAGGTAGCGGCGTGATGAGAGTGACAATCTCTACCCCCGACGAGCTTTTCTATCAAATCTTAAGCACCACCACAGGCTTTGAGATAGACGGAGACGACAAGCTGATGTCTATCCTCAGAGATTTACGTGAAATAAAAGAAAAATACGACAAAATCGCCTGCGCCCTGCAGGAGGTGGAAGCCAAAGGCTATGGTATAGTAAGCCCCACCATAGACGAGTTGTCTCTGGAAGAACCCGAAATAATCAAACAAGGCGGCAGGTTCGGAGTAAAACTAAAAGCCTCCGCCCCAAGCATACATATGATACGTGCGACTATTGAAACAGAGGTTAATCCCATTGTGGGTACTGAAAAGGAAAGCGAGGAGCTTGTTCAGTATCTTATGAGTGAATTTGAAAGCGACCCCAAAAAAATATGGCAGTCCAATATTTTCGGCAAATCACTCCACGAGCTGGTAAATTCGGGGCTCGGCAACAAGCTGGCACGTATGCCGGACGAATCAAGGTTCAAGCTCCAGGAAACCCTGCAACGCATAATAAACGAGGGTAGCGGCGGGCTGATTTGTATTATATTGTAATTGGCGGGAGAGGTGACTCCCTATGCCTGCGACAGATTTCGTATTTTGCGGTTGTGATAGGTAGCAGGGTCGCTTCGGGTAGGAAAAAAGAACATAAAATATAAAGTTAAGGACGAAATTCGGAGGAATTTCGTCCTTATTTTGCGTTTTTTAATATCCGAAGGTGCCGTCTATACTGTCGTCATTTTTTATCCAGTCGGAAACGGGGATTATACGGAATTCGGTTTTCGTGTCACGGACAATAACGGTTTCTATACCGGCGTTTAAAACCAGACGTTTGCACATAGAACACGAAGATGCCATAGAAATCAATTCGCCTGTTGATACTTCTTTACCTACCAGATACAGAGTCGCACCCAGCATATCGCGGCGGGGAGCGCTGATAATAGCATTTGCCTCTGCGTGAACGGAACGACACATTTCATAGCGTTCGCCGCGGGGAATATTTAATTTTTCACGGGTACAATAATTAAGGTCACTACAGTTTTCTCTGCCGCGGGGAGCACCGTTATAGCCTGTTGAAATAATTTCATCATTCTGAACTATAATGGCACCGAATTTCCTCCTGAGACAGGTACTGCGGTTTAATACACTCTCGGCAATGTCAAGATAATAGTTATGTTTATCAAGCCGGGTCATAATAATCATCCTTTCAATATGATAATATAATTTTATAAATAGTGTATAATAATCATTATTATATTTACAATGCAACAGCTTTTTCAAAAAAGTATTGCACATAATCTGCGTCAGGCTAACATTAAAATAAACATAAAAAGCAAGCACTCTCAAAATGAGGCTGCTTGCTTTTTAGATTAAAAACGCAACGCATAGTTATGAATTATCCCTGATATACAAGATTTTTTTCAATCATTTCGTCAACATTTGTTGCATTCCACCAAGCACCTGAAATATCAACCTTTTCAGTAACATCCTTACCTTCAAGTGCGAAAACAGCCTGTTCAACTGCCTGGTAACCAATCTGGAATGAATCCTGCGCTACTGCACCAACAAGCTTAGGACCAGTTGTTTTCTTCATCCATTCAATTTGTTTTGTGCCTGCATCATAGCCTGCAAACTTGATTGCATCATATTTTGTTCCTGCAGCACCGATAGCATCATAAACCTGCTTAACAACGCCTTCGTTTGTCATAAAGATAGCTGATGCGCCCTTTTCTGCGAGAGCCTCCAACGCTGTTTTGTAAGCATTATCAGCGTCACCGGGTTTAACTTCTTTTTCAATTTTATATTTGCCTTTTGTTGCAGCATCTGCATCTGCAAGTTCTTTAAATTTATCAATAAAACCTGCTGCTCTGTCGATACCTGTCTGAGTTTCATCGTGCTGGATAACACCAACAATATAGCTGTCAGCTGCTGCAATATCTTCTTTAATTGCTGCGAAGAAGTTTTCAGCTACTGTGCCTGCTGCAAGATAGTTGCTGGTTGCGACGTGAGCTACCATTGGGTTTTTGCCTGCCGCATCCAATGCTGCAACATCGTTTTCCCAGATACCGCTGTCGAACTGAACTACAGGAATCTTGCTGTCTTTTGCCTGAGTTAAAAGGTCAACAAAGCCTTCGCCTATTGTAGCCAAAACGATAGCTGATGCGTTGTTTGAAAGAGCTGTCTGAACCATTTCCATCTGTGAAGGAAGGTCTTTAGCTGATTCGCTTGCAGGACCTCTGAATGTGATTTTATAACCGTATTTAGCACCTGCTGCTTCTGCGCCTGATTTTACTGACTGCCAGAATGCGTGAGATTCGCCTTTTGCAACTACTGCGATAGTCTTATCGCCTGTTGTTGTATCTGCACCACAGCCTGCAAGGGTAAATGTAAGCATTACTGCTACTAAAATTAATGACAATATTTTTTTCATAATATGTCCTCCTTTTTAATTTTAAGTTTTAAAACATATTTCTTGTTGTTTTGCGTGCGTTTTATATTTTAATCTTAAGCTTTAAGTTTAAGCTTTTATGTTTTCTTTTTTGGCATTTTTATCTGTTTTAACTTTATCTATTTTAACTTTGCTTGCATTTTTGTTTTTAATAACGTCCATAAGAACTGCAACTACTACGATGATACCTGTTAAAACATAAGTAACATAGGTTGAGTTTACATTCAGGTTAAATCTTGCAAGTACAAAGTTAAGACCGCTTCTTATAACTACAAGCATAACAGAACCGATTACAGAACCTGCGATTGAGGCTGTACCGCCGGCAGCAGAGGTTCCGCCTATATATACGCCTGCGATAGCATCAAGCTCCATACCGTTACCTGTTGCAGATGCAACGGTTGTAAATGATGCTGCCCAGAAAATTGCAGCAATACCTGTTGCAATACCTGCGATTGTATAGGCGATTATTTTATATTTATCCGTGTTTATACCTGAAAGTCTTGTCGCTTCTTCGTTACTTCCGATTGAAAGTATGTATCTGCCGATTTTACATTTATACATAAGGTACATACAAACCAGTGCAAACAACAATACCCACAACAGACCAACGGGTACACCGTTAAAGTTTGAGAATACTTTGTTAAACCACGTTCCGCCGGGGAAAAAGATATTGGGTATTGAAACTATGATAGCACTGAGACCGCGTCCAAACATCATTGTTCCAAGTGTAGCAATAAATGCGGGGATTTTAAGCTTGGCAACCAAAAGACCGTTAACAAGTCCCACAGCGGCTCCGATTGCAATCATAACAGGTATTGTGAAGCCAAGAGGCATACCGTTCATATATAGCTTACCGGCAATAACTGCCGCGGCAATACAGGTTGTACCAATGGACAGGTCAATACCGCCTGTTGCAATTACGAATGTAACACCAAGTCCCATTATAGCATACGGTGCCAGAGACTGTGCCATACTTACTATGTTATATTTTCCTAAAAAGTTTGGATTTAAAGCCCAGAATATAAGTACAAGAATTGCAAGAGCTCCTATTATAATCATATTCTGCATACTCTTTTTAAATATTACTGAAAATGAATTTTTCATAAAACGATTATCTCCCTTCATTAATCAAGTGCTTGTTATTCTCTCATTGTGGCATAAGCCATTATGGTTTCCTGAGTGGCATCTTTGATATCAAGCTCGCCTGTTATGCGACCTTCACACATTACCACAACTCTGTCGCTGAGTCTCTGGATTTCTGCCAGCTCCGAAGAAATCATAATAACCGATTTTCCGTCGGCTGCAAGCTCTTCCATCAAAGTATACATTTCGCTTTTTGCTCCGATATCAATACCTCTTGTAGGTTCGTCAAATATGAAAATATCAGAGTTTTTAAGGAGCCATCTTGCAATAATAACCTTTTGCTGATTTCCTCCTGAAAGATTTTTAAGCAATTGTTTCATTGACGGCGTTTTTGTTTTTAGCTTTTCGTTTTCTTTTGCCGCATCAAGTTCAATTAATCCATCGTTAATCCAACCAAACTTAATATAATCATCAAGTGATGCAATTACCGAATTTTCAGCAACAGACTTATCCAGCATAAGCCCATATCTTTTTCTGTCTTCCGAAAGGTAGCAAATACCTTTTTTTACTGCATCTTCAGGTGTTTTGATTTTAACCTTCTCACCATTTATGAAGATTTCTCCGCTGTCAACAGAATCTGCGCCGTATATGGCGCGGGCAACCTCTGTTCTTCCCGCTCCCATAAGACCTGAGAAACCAAGAATTTCGCCTTTTCTTAATTTGAAGCTTACATCTCTTATTTCTTTGCCTCTGTTTAAATTTCTGACTTCAAGGACAACCTCTGCATCATCGGGAACATTGCTCTGTTCCTTTTTATCACCATATATAACTCTGCCTACCATCATCTTGACAATCTCATCTTTTGTGGTATCCTTAGTCAACGCGGTTCCCACATACTCACCGTCACGCATTACTGTGATACGGTCTGAAATTCTGGTGATTTCATCCATACGGTGGGAGATGTATATCATTCCTATTCCTTTGGCTTTAAGATCGTTCATAATTTTGAACAATTCTTCAACCTCCACCTGGGTTAAAGCGGCGGTAGGCTCATCAAGAATCAGAATACGGCAATCCCTTGAAACTGCTTTGGCAATTTCTACCATCTGCTGTTTTCCGACAGTAAGAGTACCCAGCACAGCAGAAGGGTCTATTTTAACACCAATTCTTTCGAACAGTGCCTTCGCATCCTGTTCCATTTTTTTATCATCTATGTACACACCATTTACCATAGGTTCTCTACCTATATAAATATTTTGTGCAACCGTCAGATGGTTCATCATATTAAGCTCCTGGTGAATAATGCTGATACCTGCATCCTGGGATTCCTTAATGGTGCTGAATTCCACTTCCTTACCAAAGAGATAAACAGTGCCGCCGTCACGCTTGTGAATTCCGCACAGAACCTTCATAAGCGTTGACTTGCCTGCACCGTTCTCACCCATAAGAGCGTGAACTTCTCCCTCTTTCAGTTCCAGATTTACACCCTTTAAGGCGTGAACTCCCGAAAATCTTTTGTCTATATCTTTCATTTCAAGAATAATCTGAGCCATATTTTTTCTCCTTTCTGTTTCGTGACTATATTCTATCATATAGTCATATTTTTGTCAATATTTTTTTGTTATTTTCTACATTAAAGTTATATTTTATTAAAATTTTCTTGTGCAACATTATTTAAAAACCGTGGTTTTTACTGTTAAATCTCAGTACAGAAACAACTGCAGAAAGCATATTGAAAATTTCTGCCAATATGCCACCCAATGTAAAATTGAAAATATTATGTATAAGCCAGGACGGTGACAGTGCCCCTATCTGGAAATATCTTATCAGCTTTCCGTTTCCCTTCCACATAAGTATGCTCATTATCAAAAGGGAAATATAAGGAAGAGTTGTCAAAACAATCTGAAGAATATCACCCCTTATTAAAGAAAGGGAGTAAACATAAGCGACAGTAAACAAAATTTCTACAAGCACGGGTTTCCATACTTTTTTGTCTTTTTTCATATACAGCAAGCCTCTTATGAGAATAGTAAGATTAAAAAGTGAGCCTCCATAAGCACCTATAAGAAGGAAGTTTACAAAAAACATCATTCCTCCCAATCCCTGTACAAAAATCAGCTTTCTGCTGTTTTTGCACTGAAACGACAAAGCACACATCAAAAGCCCGAAAATACCAAATATTTGTGCAATAATTTCCTTTACTTCCATTTCTATACCTCATTTCTTTACAGTCGCTCGTAATCTGCTTCCTGTTACACAGAAAAGGCTATAAATCCCTTCATCTCATTTGTGACATATCCCGCCTGCGCAGTACATATCACAAATTCCGTCAGGAATTTATATCACTGAATTTAATCGTTTTACCATTAAACTCATTATAACATATTTAGGCAATGTTTGCAAGTATTTTTTTATAAAAGGTATATTATTAAGCTTAAATGTTAAAAATTAGTGTATAAACACTATGATTTTAAATTTTGTCGCTTTGCGACTGTTAAGACGGAGGTAAACATGAGTAAAAAACAATCGGATAAAAAAGGATTTTTTATTGCAGGTGCGATATGCGTGGCGGCGGTTCTTATAGCGGGGACGGTGGTTACGAATAACATCAGGTCGGGAATAGAGCAGATAAAATATGAGCCTGTCATCAAAGCTCCGTCACCGACACCGAAGGTGACACCGGCTACTAAAGCGGCATCGGCTGCAAGGACCGATATACCAAAAGAAACAAAGACGGCAAAAAAAGCTGTAGCGGTAGAAAATACAGCAAGGGAGAAACAGGAATTTATTATGCCTGCCGAAGGGGCGGTAACGGTTAAATTTACGGGCGACGGACTTGTTTATTCGCCTACCTTTGATGATTGGAGAAGCCATAGCGGTATAGATATAGAAGCGGAGGCGGACAGCCAGGTAAAAGCGGTAGCGGACGGGAAAATCCTGAAGGTCTATACTGACGAAATGATGGGGAATACTATAGAAATTGACCACGGCGACGGACTTGTCACAAGATACGCAAGCCTTACCACAACAGATCTGGTTCGGGAAGGTGATACGGTAAAACAGGGTGACGTTATAAGCGGAGTAGGCAGCAGCGCGGCGGCGGAAAAATCGCAAAATCCTCATTTGCATTTTGAGGTTATATACAATGGCGAAGCGGTAGACCCGCTTTCAAAATATAAGCCGGATATTTTGATGCCTTCCCAAAACTAAACGTAAGTTTTTACAAAAAAGCATATAGTTTTATTTGGGAAATGTGTTATTTTTATACAATAACGAAAAATATTTTATAAATCTATTGACAAAGCAAGAAAAAAATAGTATAATAAGTGTATATGTTTAGAAATTCGGAGGCAGTTATGATTTTAGAATTGATAAGTGTTTTAAGTAATAACGGAGCTTCTATGAATTTTGAAGGCGATATAACCTTTGAAGATATGGAATTTTCGGGTGTGTGCTATGAGTTTAAAAACCCGTTCCATATAAAAGGCAGTGTGGAAAACATCAGCGGTGCTGTTGTTTTGTCGGCAAGGGTTAGAGGAACCGCCGAAACAGTTTGTGCAAGGTGTATGAAGCCTATTGCAGCGGAGTTTGATTATGAGTTTGATGAACATATTTCAAACAGCAGTGTGGCGGCAGAGGAAGATGACGTTATTGTTATAAGCGGCTCAACGGTTGATGTGACCGATATTGCTCTTAATAATTTTCTGGTAGCGGCACCGATGAGATATCTGTGCAAGCCTGACTGCAAAGGATTATGCCCCCATTGCGGTGCGGACAGAAATGTTAAGGACTGTGACTGCGAGGATGGCGTAATTGACCCTAGGCTGTCTGCTTTGGAGGATTTGTTTAAAAACTGATTTAATCAGATTTAATTCTATATAAGTTAAAATTGAGTTAAAGACTTTTCAAGGAGGTGTTTGGGTATGGCAGTACCAAAGAGAAAAACATCAAAAGCAAGACGTGATAAGAGACGTGCTAACTGGAAATTGGCAGTTCCGGGTATGGTAAAATGCCCTCAGTGTCATGAGTACAAAATGCCGCACAGAATCTGTGATGCTTGCGGATATTATAACGGCAGAGAAGTTGTAGCTACAGCTGCTCAGGAAGCCTAAAGAGATTAAAGGGGGGTATTAATCCCTCTTTATTTTTTTGGAAAAATTGATTAATTCGGGGAAAGTAGAGACAGATAACCATGAATGAATACACGAGGATAACAGGCTTTGAACCGGGCAGTATAGCTGAGGAAATCGGCGTTGAAAAGGGTGACAGGCTTCTTAGTATTAACGGCTGTGAAATATCAGATATTCTGGAATACCGTTATCTGTGTGCCGATACGGATATTGTGCTGGAGCTTTTGAAGAAAAACGGCGACAGAGAAGAAATTGAAATTGAAAAGGATGAATACGAGGATTTGGGTATAGAATTTGAATTTCCGCTTATGTCGAAGGCGAAAGCTTGCTCAAATAAATGTATTTTTTGTTTTATTGACCAGCTTCCGAAGGGTATGAGGAAAACTCTTTATTTCAAAGATGATGATTCAAGACTTTCGTTTTTACAGGGCAATTATGTGACCTTAACTAACTTATCCCAAAAGGAAATCGAAAACATTGCAAGAATGAGGATAAGCCCCGTTAATGTGTCGGTACATACAACCGACCCCGAGCTTCGCGGCGCTATGATGAGAAACAAATCGGCGGGCAAGGTCTATGAGATAATGAAATATTGGGCAGAAGCGGGAATTATTATGAACTGCCAGATTGTACTTTGTCGGGGTATTAACGATAAAAATCAGCTTGATAAAACCATCTCGGATTTAAGTGAGCTTTATCCTGCGGTGGGGTCCCTGTCGGTAGTTCCCGTAGGTCTTTCAGACCACAGAGAAGGACTTTATCCTCTTACGCCCTTTGATAAGGAATCAGCGGCAGAGGTTATCGCTCAGGTCAGAACCTGGCAGAATAAGCTGATGGAAAAAACAGGTACCCGTTTTGTTTATGCGGCGGATGAGTTTTATCTCAAAGCAGAGCAGGAAATCCCTGCCTACGAGGAATATGAGGATTTTCCGCAGATAGAAAACGGAGTGGGGCTTATTGCTTCTATGGCGGACGAGTTTGATATTGCCATAAACGAGGTCGAGGGCGATGACAGAAGAAAACATTGCTCCATAGCAACGGGAGCCGCCGCTTATGATTTTATAAGCGGACTGGCAGATAAAATAGAAGAAAAATTTAAAAATATAAAAATTGACGTTAATAAAATTGAAAATACGGTTTTCGGTAAAAATATCACCGTAGCGGGTCTTATCTGCGGCAAGGATATTATAAATACGCTTCGCGGCAGGGATTTGGGACAACGGCTTTATATAACGGCATCTATGCTTCGTGATGGTGAGGAGGTATTTTTAGATGACGTATCTCTCACAGAGCTGTCAAAGAAGCTGGGCGTGCAGGTGGAAGCAGTGGAAAATGACGGTTTTGAATTTTTAGACAGGATAATCGGAGAAGGAGAGTAGCATGAAACCTATAGTAGCTATAGTGGGACGACCCAATGTGGGGAAATCTGCGTTATTTAACAGATTAGTCGGCAGAAGAGTGTCTATCGTTGAGGATACTCCGGGAGTAACCCGCGACCGTATATATGCGGAAACCGAATGGAGGAACACTCCCTTTTTACTGGTGGATACGGGCGGTATTGAACCTGCCAGCAACGACGAAATATTGGTTCAGATGAGGTTGCAGGCACAGACGGCTATTGAAAATGCACACGTAATCATATTTGTGGTTGATATAAAAACAGGAATGACAGCTACCGACAGCGAGGTAGCGTCAATGCTGCAAAAATCGGGGAAACCCATTATTGTAGCTGTAAATAAGGTGGACAAGGTAGGCGAGGTGCCGCCTGATTTTTATGAGTTTTATAACCTGGGACTGGGTGAACCTATTGCCGTATCGGCGGTTCAGAGTCTGGGTCTGGGTGATTTGTTGGAGGAAGCCTATAATTATTTCCCCGAAGGCGACGGCGAGGGTGAAGATGATGATATTATAAAGGTTGCGGTAATAGGACGACCCAATGCGGGAAAATCCTCTTTGATTAACCGTATTATGGGCGAGGAAAGGGTAATTGTAAGCAATATCCCGGGTACTACCCGCGATTCCATTGACACCTACTACGAACAGGACGGTCAGAAATATTTGTTCATAGATACGGCGGGTATCAGACGTAAATCCAAGGTGGACGAAAAGCTGGAAAAATTCAGCGTAATCCGTTCCATTGCATCCGTAGAACGTGCCGATGTGTGTATTCTTGTGATTGACGGCGAGGAAGGCGTTGCCGAGCAGGATGCAAAGATTGCGGGCTATGCCCACGAGGAAGGCAAGGCTACGGTGGTTCTGGTGAATAAATGGGATTTGGTTAAGAAGGAAACCTCCACTATGGCACAATGCAGACAGAAGGTGCAGGAACAGCTTTCCTTTATGCAATATGCACCTATTGAGTTTATTTCGGCAAAAACAGGGGCGAGAATTGAAAAGGTATTTCCGCTTATAAAGAGCGTTGCCCGGCAGAATGCCATGAGAATTAAGACGGGTGCGTTAAATGATATTATAAATGAAGCTACTATGAAGGTACAGCCTCCCTCGGATAAGGGGAAACGACTTAAGATTTATTACGGAACACAGCCTTCGGCAAAACCGCCGACCTTTGTGTTGTTTGTCAATAATAAAGACCTGGCACATTTTTCTTATGTCAGATTTTTGGAAAATCAGATAAGAAACGCCTTTGGACTGGACGGAACACCCGTCAGGTTTATAATCAGAGAGCGTGGAGAAAAGAAGCGATAGGAGGGGTTTGAGTGGACACTGTTAAAATTATAATTTGTGCAATAATCGGTTATTTGCTGGGCAGCATCAGCAGCTCTATTCTGGTAGGTAAAATTTTTGGTATAAAAGATATAAGAGAACACGGAAGCGGCAACGCAGGTGCTACAAATACCTTGCGGACAGCAGGTAAAAAAGCAGCGATACTGACTGTTCTGGGAGATGCACTGAAAGGAATAATTGCCATACTGATTGCAAGACTTTTGACGGATAATCCGCTTGGAACTTATATGGCAGCATTTTTTGTGGTTCTGGGACATAATTTCCCTGTATATTTCGGGTTCAGAGGCGGAAAAGGGATACTGACCTCTGCGGCGGTTATATTTATGCTGGACTGGCGGATAGGTATTATTCTGCTGGTGGTATCTGTTGCAGTAATGGCAATAACAAAATATGTTTCCCTCGGTTCCATTGTAGGCTCGCTTTTGTTCCCGCTGTGCGTATTGCTGCTGCATAAGTACAATCAGGAAATGTTTATACTTTCACTTATCATGTGTATTCTGGCAGTTGCGAGACACAGCGGAAATATTAAACGACTTTTAAACGGTACAGAAAATAAATTAGGCTCAAAAAAATCGGAGGACAAAAATGTCTAAGAAAAATGCGGCAGGAACCGTAAGCTTTATTTTTGTGGCAATTATGCTTTCAAAGGTATTGGGACAGCTCCGCGAAATGGTGATAGCGGCAGTATACGGCACAAGTGCAGAGGCGGGAGCTTATGTTATAGCATCTCAAATTCCCGTCAACTTTTTCGATATGATATTGGGGTCGGCTGTTTCTTCGGCGTTTATTCCGATATACAACAGATTTGTCGAACACGAAAACGCAAAACGAGCTAATCTTTTTGCGTCACGATTTTTAAATCTTGTTATTCTGATAACGCTGCTGCTATCGGCGATAGGAATGTGCTTTGCACCCTTTATAATATCGCTGTTTGCACCGGAGATGGCACCTTCCGTACAGATGATTGCCGCAAAGCTTCTCAGAATTATGTTCCCTATGGTGATATTTACGGGAATGGCATTTACCCTGGTGGGACTTCTGCAATCTCTGGGAGAATTTAAAATACCCGCAATTATGAGCCTTATCTCAAACGCGGTATGTATCATATATCTGCTGACCTTAAACAATGTCGGCGGAATTTACGGGCTGGGCACAGCACTTTTAGTCGGATGGGTATTGCAGTTTTCGATACTTGTATATCCCGCTTACAAACGAGGCTTCAGATACAGCCTTAAGGCGGGCGTCCGCGACAGCGGTCTTACGGATGTGGCGAAGCTGGCACTTCCCGTGCTGTTTGCCTCCTGGGTACAACCTATAAATACAACGGTAAATATGGCAATAGCATCGGGAATGAACGGCGGAAGCGGTGTTCCCGCCCTTAACTATGCCAACCGACTTTACATAATAGCGGCAAGCGTTTTTGCCGTGTCACTCACCAATTACATTTTCCCAAAGCTGTCAAAGGCGTGGGTAAATGAGGACGGGGGAAAGTGGTCAAAAACGCTGATACAAAGTATAAGACTGGTACTTATAATAGTACTTCCCATAGCACTTGTTTTCTTGCTTCAGGGCGAGGATATTATCAGAATTATATATAAAAGAGGAGAGTTTACCGAAGCTGACGTAGCACTTACCTCTTCGGCGATGTTCTTCTATTCCCTGGGAATGATGTGGTACAGTCTGCAGGAAATTTTCAATAAAGCCTTTTATTCGTCGCTGGACAGCAAAACACCTATGGTTATTGCTATGGGTGGAATAGTAACAAATATAGTATTTTGCTTTATATTATCAAAATATATGGGCATCGCGGGATTGGCATTTTCGGCATCTGTTTCCGCCTTGCTGTGGAGCGTGGTTTCCTTTGTAAAAATAAAACCTAAGCTGGGCGGCATTAAGCTGTCGGCATTTCAGCTGCCAAAAATAGCAGTAATGGGACTTGCTATGGGACTTGTAATTTATTTTGTAAGGAAGGCGGCTATTTCAGCTATAGGAACGGAAGGCTTTATATATTCAGTTATAACCTTTGTATTACCGGCGGCGGCAGGTTGCCTTGTTTATCTGGTATTGGCGGTTCTTTTGAAGCTTGACGAAATGAAGGTAATAACCGATAAATTCAGGAGGTTTAAAGGAGATGTTTAAAGAAAGTATGATTGTATCTGCGGCTATGACCTTGTTCTCGGCATTGAGAACCTGGTTTGCGGCAAGCGGATATTTCAAGCTGTATACAGCAGTTGCGGATTTTTTCGGCAAGCTGTACACAAACAGTTTATTATACCATATATTTGCAAACAAATCCGATTCTACGGAAAACAGCATATTTCAGAGGGCGGTCAACGCAGTTTTCGGGTTTTTCCGCAGGCTGCTCGGCGGACTGTTTTCTAAGATAAATGCGGCTTCCAAAAATAGCGGAACAGCTACATTTTACAGATATGTTCTGAAAAACTGGTACGCCATAAGTATAAGATATTATTCCATTACCTTATTTATTGCAGTAACGGTGAAATATGCAGTCAGCAATATTATGGGCAGAAACGTAGGTAATTTTGCTTTATTTCTCGGAATAGCGGCAGTAATCGGAATTTTGATTGACGGAACGCCGGCTGAATTGTATCAGGGATGTAAATTCAAGAAAATAACAGGATTGCCTGATTTATCGGAAAAAGTCAAAATGAGAGCAGAAGCTAAAAATCATCTGGCGGCAACCGTAGCCATAATTGCAGGTAGTGTGCTTGGGATTGTGACCTTATTGCCTTCCTGGTATTTGCCGGTGGGTGCGATTTGCGGCGTGATTCTGATATTGACACGTCCAAAAGTCGGAATTTTCATAATTCTTGCCTTTTTCCCCTTTATGCCTACAATGGTGGTGGCAGGGGTGGCAATCCTGGTTATGGCAGGTATGTTTTTGGGTTATCTTGGCGGCAAGGACGGATATGTTAAATTCGACCTGTTTGACGGAGTGATTCTTATAATGTGCTTTGCACTTGCTTACGGAGTTGCAAATTCTTATGCAAAGGCGGCAAGCTTGCCTATTGCAATGATATATACGGTGTTTGTGGCATCCTTCTTTGTAATACGCAGAGGAATATCGGGCAAGGAATTTTTATATGGAATAATTGATACAATGATAGCCGTAGCGGCGGTAGTCTCATTGTACGGTTTATATCAGATGGTGACGGGACAGGCGGCAACCACCTGGCAGGATACGGAAATGTTTGAAAGCATAAGCGGCAGAATCTGCTCCACCTTTGACAATCCCAACGTCTTTGGTGAGTATTTGCTGATACTTATTCCCATAACTTTTGCGAGACTTATAATGACCGATAACGGCAACAGGAAATTCGCATATCTTATAGCCTTTGGACTTCAGCTGGCGGCAATGGTACTGACCTATTCAAGAGGCTGTTGGATAGGACTTATTGCGGCTATGGCGCTTATGCTGGTGTTTACGGGCAGGAAAATCCCTGCACTTTGTTTTCTCGGAATTTTCGCTTTGCCCTTTGTAGTTCCGGAAACAATAGTTGAACGACTTTTAAGCATAGGCAATACGGCAGATAGCTCCACCTCATACCGCGTATTTATCTGGGAGGGCACTATGAAGATGCTTAAGGATTTCTGGTATTGCGGTATAGGAATAGGCACCGATGCCTTTAATGCCATATATCCTAACTATGCTCTCAATGCTATTTCGGCACCCCATTCCCATAACCTGTATCTGCATATAATCTGCGAAATGGGTATAGTGGGAGTGTTCGCCGCAGGCGGCGTGATTTTCCAATATTTTAAACACGTTGCAAAAGCCGCAAAAGAGAGAAAAGAATTTCATCCCCTTGCAACGGGACTTGTGGCGGCAATGATAGGCTACCTTATACAGGGTATGTTTGACAATGTATGGTACAATTACAGAATTTATATGTTTTTCTTTATGATTACAGCCATAGGAGCGGCGTTATACGATTTAAGTGTGAAGGAGAAAAACCATGAGTAAAATTAAGGTTGTAAATATTATTTCAGATACAAATATCGGCGGCGCAGGTAAATGTATTATTACCTTTGCTGAAAATTATGACAAAGAAAAATTTGATTTGACTGTGGTTATCCCGAAAGGCAGTAAGCTGGGACCTGAGCTGAGTGAACGAGGTGCAAAGGTGGTAGAAGCAGAAGGTATAGCTGATAAATCCATGTCTCTCAGCGGGGTATTTGCCCAGCGGAAGCTCTTTAAAAGCCTTGACTGTGACATAGTACATTGTCACGGCGCCCTTTCTGCCAGAATAGCCGCAAGGCTTGCAGGGGTCAGGGGGATAGTCTATACAAGGCATTGCGTATACGAGCCTTCGGCATTTATGAAAAGCCCTGTGGGTAAGCTTATAAACAAATCGGTTTCGGCTATGTTCAGCGATAAGATTATAGCGGTGGCACAGGCGGCGGCAGATAATCTTACGGACGTGGGTATAAATAAAAACCGTATCAGCGTAATTTTAAACGGTATAAAACCCTTTACACCTCTTACGGAGGAAGAGAAAAAGCAGGCTCGTGAAAGATTCGGCGTAGCGGAAGGGGAGAAGGTAGTATCTCTTGTAGCACGTCTCGAACCCGTTAAAGGTCATAAGGATTTTATTGAAGCGGCACAGATTCTTAAAGGGGAAGGCATTAAATTTATAGCCGCAGGCGGCGGCAGTCTGGAGAACGAACTGAAAGACAATGAGGACGTATATTTCACAGGCTTTATATCTGATGCAAACAAGCTTATCGGTATAACCGACGTCAGCGTTAACGCCTCCTTCGGAACAGAAGCTACCAGCATAGCCTTGCTTGAAGGTATGAGCCTGGGTATACCCGCGGTGGTTACAAATTACGGCGGCAATCCCGGAGTAATTCAGGACGGTGTCAACGGTTTTCTGACAGAAACCCATAACGGCAAACAGCTGGCGGAAAAAATCCGTCTGGTGCTTTCTGATGAGACTTTGTATCAAAAGCTGTCGGACGGAGCCTTTAGGTGCTTTGAAGAAAAATTCACAGCAGAAAACGTAAGCCGTCAGATAGAAAATGTTTATGAAGAGTTAATGAAATAACGAGGGGTGAAGATATGAAAAAGATTAAATTTAACATAATTGATGCTGTTATCATAGCGGCGGTTATAGCGGCTTTGGCAATTTTCGGATATTTTGCTATGGGAAGCTGGGAGCTTTCCGAAGGAGAAACCGAAAAGGTTATGTGCTATACCGTAGAGCTTTCGAATGTTACGGAAGAGTATTTAAACAGAGTAAACGTAGGTGACGAGGTCTTTGACGTAATTAAAGGCGCGGCAATAGGTAAGGTAGCCGAGGTGGGAGAAATTAAACCCTTTGAACGCATATCAAATGACGAGGAAAATGGGATTTATGTAAAAACTCCTGTGCCCGAACGATATACCTATACGGTGAAAATCCGCACACCCTATGAAGAAAGCGACAAGGGCTACACCATCAATGATATGGAGATTAAGGTGGGTAAAAAGATTACCTTTAAAACAAAGAACCTGGCGAGTGATGCGGTTATATTAAAGCTTGAAAAGGAGGCGGCACAATGATAGTTAATAAAGAAGGAAAGCTTTTTGGCAAAGTAAGCATAGTGGATTTTGTTATAGTACTGTGCGTGGTATTGGCAGTTGCCGCCATCGGAGCGAAGTTCGTATTACCAAACGCCTCTTTTGCAGGCGGAGCCGAAAAAACTTGTGAATATACTATGATAGTTCAGGGCGTGCGGATGGAAAGCGTTGAAGCTATTGAAAAAAGTATGGGTCAGAAATGGTATGATGTGAAGGATACCGAAATAGGCGAAATAAAAGAAATCATCAGCGTTACACCCTACAAAGATTATATTTATGCGTCTGACGGAAGCATAATACTTGCCGAAGTGCCTGACAAATACGAGGTAAGAATCCGTATGCAGGGCCGCGCAACCAAAGGTAATTGCTCGGCGATGCTGGGCGGTAAGCGTGAAGCTATGCACGGGTCACATTTTACTGTATCTTCCAAAGAAATTACCCTCGAAATTATGACGGCAGATATAGAATTTAAAGAATAAAAAATAAAAAATTCGGAAAAACATATTGACAAACAGCAAAAAATACGATATAATATTAGTACTATGTGTTTTTTGAATATACATTTATTTTAAATAGTTTTAGGAGGTGTTTGTAGATGATTAGAACATATCAACCCAAAAAAAGACAGAGAAAAAAAGAACACGGTTTCAGAAAAAGAATGTCTACATCGAACGGCAGAAAGGTTTTAGCCCGCAGAAGACTTAAAGGCAGAAAGTCCTTGTGTGCGTAAGTTTTGCTTTTTTGCGCAGCTTGCGTTTAAGCGTGAATGAAAAGGCGGGCTTTTAGCCCGCCTTTCGCATAGCAATGAAAAAAACAGTATCACTTAACAAAAATACAATGTTTCTGAGAGTATATTCAAAAGGCAAAAGCAGTGCGAACAAATATCTGGCAGTCTATGCCCTGAAAACCAAACGGGAGAAGGGTATAAGGCTGGGAATTACGGTGAGCAAAAAGGTAGGCTGTGCGGTTACCCGTAACCGCATAAAACGATTGATAAGAGAAGGCTACAGATTAAACGAAGAACGTATCAAAGAAGGTATGGATATTGTGGTTGTTGCGAGAAGAAATTCCGCAAACGCCGATTATAAAAGCATTTCATCTGCATTAATCCACTTGCTTGAGAAGCTGTCTCTTTTAGATGATAATAATGAATAAACTTTTTATATGGCTCATTAATTTATACAGAAAATATATTTCACCGTGTAAAAAACCGTGTTGCCGATTTATCCCCACTTGTTCGCAATACGCCTTGGAGGCATTTAGCAAATATGGATTTTTCAAAGCTCTTTGGTTAACGGTTAAAAGAGTTTTAAGATGTAATCCCTTTTGCAAGGGCGGTTATGACCCTGTACCGTAATTAACGAAAGGTTGGTTTATTAATGGATATTCTCCGTATACCCCTGGGGTGGATACTCAAAATTATTTATATGGTTGTACAAAATTACGGATTTGCACTT
This sequence comes from Clostridia bacterium, assembly GCA_045534775.1. Lineage (GTDB taxonomy): Bacteria > Bacillota > Clostridia > RUG12999 > RUG12999 > JAZOTK01. The sequence goes on from JAZSKI010000039.1 coordinate 18,945, forward strand.
ATTATCTTCACAATAATTGCAAAAATGCTGATGATGCCGCTTACCTTTAAGCAGCAGAAATCTATGGTACAAACCAATCTGCTCAAGCCGAAGCTTGATGCACTGCAGAAACAATATGGCGATAACAAAGAAAAATACAGCGAAGAAATGATGAAACTGTACAAAAAACATGGTGTAAACCCTATGTCGGGTTGCCTGCCGCTTTTGATACAGTTCCCGATTTTGTTCGCTCTTTATGATGTAGTAAGACGACCCATAACCTATATCTGGGGTCAGAAAGAAGCAATTACAGAGCTTTTCACGAAATATGGAATTGACGCGGCAACAGCTAAAACTACAGGCGAGATTGAACTTGCAAAGAAATTATTTGTAGACGGTCAGGCATTTGGAATCAACTTTAATTTCTTAGGGCTGGATTTATCCCAGACTCCCAGCTTTGATATGTCTTCGCCGACTTTGGGAATGGATTGGATTTGGATTTTACCTGTTGTAGCAGGCCTTACAACCTGGATTTCAACCAAACTTATGAATATAGGCGTGGACAAGCCGAAAGATGAAAAAAAATCAACACGTCCGCCGAAACCAGGTGAAAAAGACCCGAGCTCTACAGCTAATACAATGACTAACATTATGCCTTTTATGACAGCATGGTTTGCATTTATGGTGCCGGCAGGAATCAGTATTTATTGGATAGCAAACAATGTTATTCAGGTAGGACAGCAGTATATCATAAACAGGCACTATGTTCCTAAAATGAAGGAAAGGATGTTACAGGAAAATGAAAAAATTGAGAACAATAGAAAAAAACGCAAAAACGGTAGAAGAGGCCGTTGAGGAAGCTATAGCAGAACTTGGAATAACAAAAGAAGAAGCAGAAATAGAGATTGTAGACGAGGGAAGCAAAGGATTTCTCGGTCTCGGAAGTAAGGACGCAACAGTAAAGGTAACAGAAAAAATCGACATTGAAAAAATGGCTGTAAGATTTTTAAGTTCCCTGGTAACCAAAATAGTGGATGAAGTTGATTATGATGTTGAATATAACGAAAAAGGTATAAAAATTATACTTAATGGTCCCGATATGGGTATACTTATAGGTCGCAGAGGCGATACTCTTGATGCTCTGCAGTACTTAACAAGCATATATGTCAACAGATTTTCAGATGAATATATAAAGGTGTATCTTGACACGGAAAACTACCGTGAAAAACGTCACGATACTTTGGTGAGACTTGCAAGAAGACTGGCTTCGCAGGTAGCAAGAGAAGGTAAAAGCATAACCCTTGAACCTATGAGTCCCAACGAAAGAAGAATTATTCATTCAACTCTGCAAAACAACAGATTGGTAACAACAAGCAGCATAGGAGAAGAGCCTAACAGACGAGTTGTGATTTCTCTCTGCCAATAGAAAAGGGGTAATCAGTTTGGAAATTAAAAAGGTGAGAACAAGATTTGCACCGAGTCCTACGGGTTATATGCACATCGGTAACCTGAGAACGGCACTCTACGCATACTTACTTACAAAAAAATATAACGGGGATTTTATACTCAGAATTGAAGATACCGACCAGGAACGTTACGTTGAAGGAGCGGTGGATTTAATCTATAAAACCCTCGCCGAAGCGGGTCTTCAGCATGACGAGGGCCCGGATATAGACGGCGGCTGTGGACCGTATGTTCAGAGCGAACGCCGCGAAATTTATAAAGAATATGCACATAAATTAGTCGAGCTTGGCGGCGCTTATTATTGCTTCTGTGATAAAGAACGACTGGATAATCTGCGTCACATTCAGGAAGCCTCCAAAATTCCGACAAAATATGACGGCTATTGCCGTAACCTGTCAAAGGAAGAGGTACAGGCAAAGCTGGATGCAGGCGTTCCGTACGTAATCCGTCAAAAAATACCTCTGACAGGTACAACCTCCTTTGATGATATAATTTACGGCACAATAAGAGTGGAAAATTCAACCCTGGACGACAATGTTTTGTTGAAATCCGATGGTCTGCCCACTTATAACTTTGCCAATGTTATTGACGACCATCTGATGGGTATTACCCATATTATAAGAGGTAGTGAATATCTGTCCTCAACTCCTAAATATAACTTGCTCTATGAAGCCTTCGGCTGGGATATACCGGTGTATGTACACTGCCCACCCGTTATGAAAAACGCTACTGAAAAGTTATCTAAACGTAACGGTGATGCTTCTTATGAGGATATTATAGCTAAAGGCTATCTTAAAGACGCGGTTCTTAACTTTATCGCACTTTTAGGCTGGAGCCCGGGCGGCGACAGAGAAATATTTACCCTGCCGGAGCTTATCGAAGCCTTTGACCCCGCAGGAATAAGCAAATCTCCCGCTATTTTCGATTCCCAGAAATTAAACTGGATGAACGGCGAATATATCAGAAGAATGTCAGTAGAAGAATTCCGCGATTTGGCAATGCCTTATTTCAAACAGGCTGTCAAAAAGGAAATTGATTTTATTGAACTTGCAAAGCTCCTGCAAACAAGAGTAGAGGTACTTAGCGATATTCCCGAACAAATTGATTTTATAGACGAGCTTCCCGAATATGATACGGCTATGTATGCTCATAAAAAAATGAAAACCACAGAAGAAAATTCCCTCGAAGCCTTGAAGGAAATTTTACCTGTACTCTCTCAGCTGGATAATTGGACAGAGGACGGTATTCACGATGCCCTCTTTGCCCTTATCGAAAAGCTGGAGCTTAAAAACGGAAGAATTTTATGGCCACTGCGTACAGCTCTTTCAGGTAAACAGTTCACTCCCGGCGGAGGCATTGAAATCGCAATTCTGCTTGGTAAAGATGAATCTTTAAAGAGAATTGAAAAAGGTATAGAGCTTCTGACGGAAAAATTAGGGTAAAAATAAATATTTAAGGTATAGACTAACACCGCGGTTACAGCTGTAACCGCGGTGTTAGCTTATATATTTATCTTAATGTTTTCTATAATTCTTCCTGTTTCACGACCAAGCGAATCTCTGCCGGGAAGCACCTTACTGCAATCATCAAGATATGTTTTTTCAGACTCGGAGGAAACGGCAAGCCTGTATTCCTTGTCTTCGGAGTAACAGAAAATATGCCCTCCGCAAACCCTCATTTTCGAATCCGAAATCTCAAACAACGCATTTTCTCTTATTTTATTGCCCCACCACGCGGCGTTGAAAAGATTTATTTGCGTTTTTCCACCGTTTACGGTCTTTACCAATACACCGGGACCCTCAACCTTATAGCCGTCAATTAAAAGCTTTGAATTATCATTCAGCAGTTCAATATCGGCACGTTCAATATTGAGATTTCGTGCATATACCTCCTGATTATGAAACTCCACAGGTATCATTCTGCAAAAAACAGGAATATATCCGTCTCTGTGCAGTACTGCGTCCTGTGAATAGTGATTTGTGTGTGTAAAGCAATTGTCAATATATACCTTGCTTCCGTAAACAGTATTAAAATACAGCGATGCCGCAATATTTATATCCTTGAAAACTGCCGTCCTTTTTGCCGAATGCTTAAAGCATCTGAAAAAGCCCGCAAACTTTTCATTGGAATCCAGATTTTCAATAAAAAGAGTCGTATCACTGTCTTCGTAAATATCAAAAACACAGTCGATTGAACCCACAACAATATCCTGACCCACAAGAAGCCTTGAATACATAAAATCAATCGTGCGGACAGTTGCGGGTATCTTAATACATTTATTTATAAAATATGTACCGCTACCAAAAAGAATAACGGATTTTCCGCTATCCATTGCCTTTTGAATTGCGACAGTAGAATCGGTCCTGCCATCGCCGACAGCTCCGAAATCTTCAACGAATGCCAGGTCGTCGGGATTTGTACTGCGAACATTTTTCGGAACGGATACATCCTGCGGCGTTTCTTCATAAAAAACAAAATTGCCGTCCATATCGCCTGCGTATTCAAATGCCTTATTATCAATATAATACCTGCCAAGCTCACTTTTTTCAAAGAAAAACAAAGGTATATCACAGGCAGAAATGCGGCGACAACAGATATTTGCATTTTTTGTAAATATTCCTGCTATACGGTTTCTTGACAAATCTGCATCCTGTATTATAATCGGGGAGGTATGCCCTGTTTTTATCCCGTACTCAAATCCGCTTATTTTTATATTCTCAACACAGCATTCACTGCCATAATCAAAATTAATTCCGCAAAACCCGTTTTCACCTTTTATTTCAACATTTTCAATTCTTCCGCTGTTTGATGAACTGTAGGCAACGCCTATCGCTCCGTCATTGCCATTTCCGCAGTCAATGGTAATATCTTCAAGTGTGTTCATTTGAGCACAGTTTGTGGTTTCCCTATCCTCAATACTTGATGTATTAAAGCTGATAACAGCTTTTTTCTTACCTTTATCAAAACCGCGGGAATTGTCGGCAAGTCGGATTACGGTATTTTCCATATCTTCGCCGAGTATATGTATATTTCTGCATAGCTCGCAGGTGTATGCAGGGGTTTGGGGCGCCTTCAAATTGTCAAATGTATAGGAAATGGTATCACTCACAAGGTATGTTCCGGCAGGGAAATAAATAATCCGTGCAGACGGAATCTCTTCGGGCATGGTCATAAAAACCTTTCCGTCAACAACTCTACCTGCCTCTGCGCCGGCATAAACATTTTCTCCGCTTTTTTCATATTCTGCAAGAAGCTTGCGACGTAATACCTCAAGAGCGTCAATATATCCTTTAAGGCAATCATCCATAGCCTGCCTTAAAACGGCGGTACAGTTGGTTTTACCTGTATTATCCGCATTGTACGGCGGTTTTGTAACATCTAAAATATTGGAAGAGGTAATAAGATATTTCATAGCACACAACCCTTTCTCAAAATTATACTTGCATTATACCATGTGCTGTGATATAATGATAGTAACTTAAAGGCAAAAACTTGTAAAATCTAATCAAAAATGAGGTAAGTATAATGCGGTTTCCAAAAACAATATCCGATGAGGAAGGTAAAAATTTCTGGAGTAATGAAGACAGCTTTGGAGCAACCGAAAATCATAAGGTCTCACCTTTTTATCATAAAAACTACAGCATCGGAATGCACAGCCATGAATTTTATGAAATAAATATTGTAACATCGGGAAAAGGATGTCACTATTTTGAAAATATGAGCTTTCCGATAAATACAGGTGATGTACTTGTTATTCCGCCGTATGTTAAGCACGGTTATTACAACGGCGGCCGTCTGAATGTTTTTCACGCTTTAATTTCAAAACAGCTTATAAACGAAAATTACGGGACGCTTTCAAAAACAGAGGGCTTTTCAAAGCTTTTTGAGATAGAGCCGTACCTGAGAGAGGTATATGATAAAAAAATGTTCCTGCATTTATCACCCAAAGAAATGATAAAGCTGTCAGATGAAATTGAGGATATGCTGGAGATTTGTGAAAAAAAGTATTTTGATATGCTGAATATATACGTTCTGCGATTTCTGTGCGGATTGTGTATAAAAATGGAAAAATATAATGGTTATTTATCAGACGACGGGTTTGAAGAGGATATTATATATGTTATGCAATATATCAAAGAAAATCCGGGAGAAAAACATTCTGTAAAAAGTCTTGCAAATATTGCTGAAATGACAGTGCCGACATTTTGCAGGTACTTTAAACGTATTACAAACATTTCTCCGGCGAAATATGTAACTCAATGCCGGATAAATCTTGCAAAATATATGATTGAAGAAGGGAAATATACTAAAACCGAAATTGCACAGTTATGCGGATTTTACGACCTGTCGCACCTGGATAAAATTTTACAAACATTGCTGTAACAAGTTAACATAATATTAATATAATAGTAGTGTAACCCCGAAAAGTGTTATACCGCCAAGCGGTAGAATGGAGAATATTATGAATGACGAAATGGAAGTAATGGAATATAACGTGGCTTACGCCTATGTTCCTGTGCAGAAAATGCAGGAAACCTATCCGCCGGAGAAGGCTCTTGAAAGAGGAACAATGTTCCCCGAACTGGATTTACCTCTCGGCGTTTATGAAAAGGGGGTAATGTGATGGATTACTCCACAAATAATTGTATGAATTCAATGTGCGGTCATATGCCCGAAAATAGCGGCAAATCCCGGGAAAAGCTGATGCGCGAAATTATGGAATACGATTTCGTGGAATATGAGCTGGTATTATATCTGGACACTCATCCTCACGATATGAAGGCGCTGGAGATGCATAGTGCCATCACAAAAAAATGCTTAGAGCTCCACGAGGAATACGAAAAAAGATTCGGACCGTTGACTACAAAAAGCGTAAAACCCAAATCCGGCTGGACGTGGATTGAAAGCCCCTGGCCGTGGGAGACCCAAAGGGAGGTATAAATTATGTGGGAGTATCAAAAAAAGTTACAATTTCCGATAAACATTAAAACCCCAAACCCCAAACTTGCAAGCTATATAATAAGCCAATACGGTGGAGCGTACCCAAATGTTAGAGTACCGGCTCCCTTGTGTAAAGGGAGCTGTCAGCGAAGCTGACTGAGGGATTGTCGCTAACGCCTCCAAAACACGCATTTAAGCCGTTTTCCGCCATCTCCGCCTTTTATAATTTCTTTAAAAATTGTCCTTGCCATGTTGTTCTTTTCCACATTACTTACATCAGCATCTTTCAAAACCTCGGTCAATCTGCGAAGCTCTTTTTTGTCAATTTTAGCTTCCTCTTCGGGTTCTTCCTCCTGAGTTGTTTCAAGCATTTCCTTTAACTTTTCAATCTCGTCCGTAAGAGCTTTTTTCTTTTCTTTGTACTCTTCAAGGGTATCAACGCCATCTTCATAAGCAAGTTTTACTCTCTCCAGACGAATCTCAAGTCTTTGAATCTGTGTTGATATTATTTTGCTATCATCTGTATATGTCGATTGCTCCAAAACTTCAGATTCAGCAAAATCAAGCTCTACATTTGGAAGTTCCATTTCTGATAAGATGTTAAGAATGATTTTAGCAATTTTTTCGGCTTTTATATATCCAACGCCATCACATTTTCCTCTGCTTCTCTCTGAACAACCGAAGTATCCTCCTTGATAAGACAGAACCTTACCGCACTTTTCACATCTTAAGATTCCCGTCAACCAATGGGACAAACCTTTTCTGTCAGAATTAAAGAACTTTCGGAACCTTGCTTTTTGCTCTTGCATTTTTTTCTGAACTTTCTCCCAGGTTTCCATATCGATGATAGGCTCGTGTGGGCCATCGGTTATAATTGCAGTATCTGCCGTATAATTTCGCGACAGCTTACCGTCGGGATTCCAACGGGTTTTACCTATGTACAAAGGATTATTAAGCCAATATTCTACAGTTCTGTTTTCGATTTTGTTTCCACGATGGGTTCTTACTCCCATAGCATACAGTTCTTTTGCAATTGTTAAAAGGCCTTTGCCGTTCACATAATCGTTGAAAAC
>JAZSKI010000056.1:0-19365 GCA_045534775.1 Clostridia bacterium
ACTCCTTGGACCCCAGAAGCACATGGCTACGTGCCGACTTAAGGCGGCGGAAAGGAGTGACGACGAATATACGGACTGTATAACAAGCCAATGGGATAAGCTGGCAAACCATGTGGAGGAAATAGAAAACGGGCTGAGACCGTGGGAAATGCGAGATGATGTTTTATCGGAAAATTTAAACCGCGGACTGTCGCTGTCGGGGATAAACGGCATAGCTTGCGAGGTTAGGAAAAACAAAATGGGAATTTATACGGCAACGGTTAAAACAAAAAAAATTATAAAACGCGATATATCCGATACGGTATCTGAAATAATATCAAAAACTATGATAATCAAAGAAGAAAGGCAGGAAGAGGACGGCTGGGTATTGATTCTGACGGAAGATACTTATTTTGATTATGATATTGCGACTGTTTCCATGGACAAGCCGGGAACGGAAATTTCGGGCGATTGCGGAAAACATTTTTTAAATAAAGACGGTGCTTTGTGCTGTGTGATTTCAGACGGAATGGGAAGCGGCAGGCAGGCGGCGGACGAAAGCTCGGAAATAACGGATATTTTTGAAAAGCTGACGGCGGGAGGCTTTTCCTTTAAAGATGCGGCAGAGATAATAAATATGGGCCTGTTGGGAAAAGGCAGGAAGGAAAGCTGTATAACCTTGGATTGTCTTAAAATAAATTTGTATAACGGCAAGGTTGAAATGCTCAAAGCAGGGGCGGCGGCTACTGTTATGAAAGACGGGAAGAAAACAAGACTTATCAGAAATACGACTATGCCTCTCGGGATTTTAAATGATATGAAAGGGAGAAAAACGGAATTCGCGGAAATAGAAGGGGAAACCTATTTTGTTATGATGACAGACGGAATTCCCGATAACTGCGGCGACAGAGTGCGAGGCGAGAACTGGGTAAAAACCGTAGTAGAGGCATCGGGAGATGTGTCGGCAAAGGAATTGGCGGACAGCGTTATTATGTCGGCGGTGACTATGGGTAAGCCTAAAGACGATATGATGGTGACGGCGGTGAAAATATTTCCAAAGAAGGTATATAAAGTATAAAACAGGCAACAATAAAAGGTGAAAATAATCATAAGAGGTGATTGACATAACGTACGGAAAAATGCCGAGGAAAAATACAGATTTAGTCAGACAGGCGCAGGATATTATAGACAGCTACGTCAAAGAAAATAACGCAAAAAAACCCCGCCGGCAGTATAAGGACATAATCTTATGGTTCTCCGCCGGAGCAGTATCAGCACTCACTTTATTATTATACATTCTTACAAGCTAGGAAAAAGGAGTGTGGTTGAAAACCCGAACAAAAAAAGGCTGTGATGACCGATTCTGAATGAAACGACCATCACAGCCTTTTTCTGCGTTTCTTTTGTAAACTGCGAAGCTTGGTCCTGCGGCAAAATCTTTTCGGCAGGAGAAAGCTCCTGACCTACACGTCCCGAAGGGATATATCACTGAAGCCAATCGGGGGCAGGGAGGTTATGGCTGACAGCAGGGCGGAGAGGGTTTCGGATTTTTTTATGGGTTTGAAAAGCTTTTTATCTTCGGGGTAGTTTTGTATCATATATACCCAGATTTCTTTTAGCTTTTGCAGGGTAAAAATGTCGGATTTAAGGACGGACAGGTAGTTCTCGGCAAGGAGATTTGTGAAGGCTGTCAGCTCGTCCGTGGTTATCTTTTTGCCGCCTTTGATTTGGCGAAACAAGGCGGGATTTCTGATAGCACCTCTGCCTATCATAACGCCTTCAAGGCGGGGGAACTGTGCGGCGAGGATCTCAAAATCCGACGGGGTATATATATCCCCGTTATAGCAAAGGGGATTTGATGAGGTGTCATAAATTTCTGAAAAAATCTCTCTGTGGGGAGTGCCGCTGTAGAATTCGTTACGGGTTCGGGGATGGACTATGAGCCGCTCAAGAGGGAATTTATTATATACGGGGAAAAGCTCCTGCGCTTCATCGGTGTCAAAATAACCTATTCGGGTCTTCACCGATATTTTAAGGGGAGATTTTTCTATTATCCCGTTTAAAAATTTTTCGATACTGTAAGGGCTTTTGAGAAAACCGGCGCCTCTGCCTTTTTTAACCACCGTTGAGGCAGGACAGCCTATATTGATATTAAGCTCGTCGTAGCCCATTTTTGTCATATCTTCGGCGAACCGCAAAAATGTATTGCTGTCGGCAGTTAAAATCTGAACGGTTAAATTTATGCCTTCGTTATTTTCAGGTGCAATGTCACGCAAACCCTTACGACTCAGCCTTTCGTTATCACCGGGGTTTATGAAAGGCGAATAATAGCTGTCACAGCCGCCGAACATTTTGGCATGGGTGTTACGGTAGGTATATGTGGTTATCCCTTCAAGAGGGGCAAAATACAGTTTCATAGTAAGCTCCTTCACAGAAAAGTTTGTTTATTAAAGCTTATCATATTTTTGGTAAGTTTGTCAATATTGCGAATACAAATCATGTACATTTACAATAATAAATATAGGAAATTATATAAAACACTTGCAATTTTGGTTATTTTATGATATACTTATATAAAATAAATTGTCATAATATGACGGATAGGAGAAAGTATGGATAACAAAGAGTTTAAACCTTATGTGCCGGCGGAAAAGGTAACGGCGGAGCTGACGATAACGTCCCTTGTTATGGGTGTTATTCTGGCTGTCGTTTTCGGTGCGGCAAATGCTTATCTGGGGCTTCGTGTGGGGATGACGGTATCGGCTTCAATTCCGGCGGCGGTTATAGCAATGGGCGTAATGCGCATTATTATGCGGAGAAATTCAATTCTGGAAAGTAACATTGTACAGACAATAGGTTCGGCAGGCGAATCTCTGGCGGCGGGAGCTATTTTCACATTACCTGCTCTGTTTTTATGGGCGGCAGAAGGGAAGATGGCTAAACCCGATATTCTGGAGATTACGGTAATAGCTTTACTGGGCGGTTTGCTTGGCGTATTTTTTATGGTACCGCTGAGAAATGCCCTTATAGTAAAGGAACACAGCGTTCTGCCTTATCCTGAGGGAACTGCCTGTGCAGAGGTGCTTCTGGCAGGTGAAGAGGGCGGTGCTAATGCAAAAGCCGTTTTTGTAGGTATGGGCTTTGCGGCTGTGGTTAAATTTATCATTGACGGTCTGAAGGTAGCGGCAGGAGAGGTTTCCCTGAGATTTAAAGGCTTTGCAGGGGAAATCGGTACTCAGGTTTATCCTGCTGTAATGAGCGTAGGTTATATCTGCGGTCCGAGAATATCCTCTTATATGTTTGCGGGCGGTCTTCTCAGCTGGATGGTTATAATTCCGCTGATTGTGATGTTTGGAGAAAATATAATAATATACCCCGGTACGGCGGCTGTGGGTGAGATGTTTGCAAACGGCGGCGCAAGTGCCATCTGGAGCTCTTATATAAGATATATCGGTGCAGGTGCGCTGGCGGCAGGCGGTATCATAAGCCTTGTTAAGTCTCTCCCTCTTATTGTTAAGACCTTTGCAGGTGCAATGAAAAGTATGGCGGGTGCATCGGCGGCGAACAATAAGCGTACGGAACGGGATATAAATATGAAAATTGTAATAGGTGCAATAGCACTTTTGACTTTGGTTGTATGGCTTGTGCCTGCTGTGCCTATTTCCTTCCTGGGGGCGGTTATTGTTGTGGTATTCGGATTTTTCTTCGCAACGGTATCCTCACGAATGGTAGGACTTGTAGGAAGCAGTAACAACCCTGTTTCGGGTATGGCGATTGCAACCCTGCTGATAGCTACTTTATTTCTGAAATTAACAGGTGCTGTAGGTATTGCGGGAATGAGCAGTGCCATTGCCATAGGTTCTATTATCTGTATTGTGGCGGCTATTTCGGGCGATACGTCTCAGGACCTTAAAACAGGATTTTTACTTGGTGCAACACCGAAAAAACAGCAAATCGGCGAAATAGTCGGTGTTGTGGCGGCGGCGCTTGCCATAGGCGGGACACTTTATCTTCTCGACAGCGCGTGGGGCTTCGGGTCCCGGGAGCTGGGCGCTCCCCAGGCAACTCTTATGAAAATGATAGTTGAAGGAGTTATGGAAGGAAATCTGCCCTGGACCCTGGTATTTATCGGTGTATTTATAGCGGTAGTGGCAGAGATTGTGGGTATTCCCGTGCTTCCCTTTGCGATTGGCGTATATCTGCCCGTACAGCTTAATGCCTGCATTATGATAGGCGGTATCGTAAGACTTATTTTTGACAGACTTAAACGTGATGATAAAAAGGATATTGTAAATGACGGTATTCTGTTCTGCTCGGGTATGATAGCAGGCGAGGGTCTGGTTGGTATTTTACTTGCACTCCTTGCGATATTCGGCGTGGCAGAGGCTATAGATTTGTCAGCGATATTTGGACTTCCCGTCCGGGCTGTAAATACAGGGTCTCTTGTGATGCTGGCAATTACAATATTTGCGTTGGTTAAAAGCTCTTTACTTAAAAAGAGGAAATAAATATGGCGAACAGAGAAAATTATCTTGAACGGGTGCCGCAACGTCCCGAAACCATAGGCTGGACACGGGATGATAAAAATATTGTCACCCTGGAAATCGAAAATAAAGGAATATTTTGCAAAATAACCCAAAAGCTTTTTAAGAAACCGAAAATCAGTTATATTCATCTGGACAGGCACGGCAGTATAGTATGGCAGCTTATTGACGGCGAGTCGGATATAATTAAAATAGGTGAGAAGGTAAAAGAGCTTCTGGGAGATGAGGCAGAGCCTCTTTATGAAAGACTGGCAAAATATTTTAATATTCTGGAAAGCTATAAATTTATTGAATGGAAATAGAAATTAATCGGGGCTGTTTAAAAAGTCAGTTTGACTTTTTAAACAGCCCTCTTTTTATGCGGTTACTATTTTGCTTGCGGACTGAAGACCGAATTTTTCTACGGCAGTCTCACGCATTTTGTATTTAAGGATTTTACCTGCGGCGTTCATGGGGAAGCTGTCTACGAAATCCACATATCTGGGGGTTTTGTGTTTTGCCATGTGGGTAGCGACATAATCCTTCATTTCCTCCTCGGTCATGGTTTCGCCTTCTTTGAGGATTACGCAAGCCATAATTTCCTCGCCGTACTGCTTATCGGGAACGCCGATAACCTGCACATCGGAAACCTTGGGATGAGTATAGATAAAATCTTCTATTTCTTTGGGATAAATATTTTCGCCGCCGCGGATTATCATATCCTTAATTCGTCCCGTGATTTTATAATATCCGTTACTGTCGCGGCGTGCCAAATCTCCCGTATGAAGCCAGCCGTTGCTGTCAATAGCCGCAGCGGTAGCTTCGGGCATTTTATAGTAGCCTTTCATTATATTATAGCCTCTTGCCACAAATTCGCCGTCAATGCCGTCAGGCAAATCCTCACCTGTTTCAGGGTCAACTATTTTACATTCAACACCGAAAATTGCCGAACCTACGGTATTTACGCGGGCTTCGATGGAATCGGTGGTTTTACTCATAGTGCAGGCGGGGGAAGCTTCCGTCTGTCCGTAGGTAATACAAATTTCCGTCATATTCATCTTGTTTATAACATCTTCCATTACCTTGATGGGACAGGGACTGCCTGCCATAATACCTGTTCGCATATAGCTGAAATCCGTTTCGGGGAATTTGTCGTGGCTCAGCATAGCAATAAACATAGTAGGAACGCCGTGGAAGGCGGTTATTTTTTCTTTATTGATACACTCCAGTCCCCTGGTGGGCGAAAAGGCAGGTATAGGTGACATAGTAACGGCGTGGGTAACCGATGCCGTCATAGCAAGCACCATACCGAAGCAATGGAACATAGGTACCTGAATCATCATTCTGTCAGCGGTGGATAAATCCATACAGTCGCCGATGGCTTTGCCGTTGTTTACTACATTATAATGAGTCAGCATAACACCCTTGGGGAACCCTGTTGTACCTGATGTATACTGCATATTGCACACGTCATTTTTGTTAATGGCGGCGGCACGTCTGAGCACATCACTTAAAGATACGGTCTGCGAAAGTGCTATTGCCTCGTCCCAGGTATAACAGCCCTTTTGCTCCGATTCTACGGTGACGATATTTCTCAGGAAGGGCAGTCTTTTTATATGAAGTGGAGAGCCCTTTTCGGCTGTCTCCAGCTCAGGACAAAGCTCTTTTATAATTTCCACATAATTGGAGTCCTTATAGCTGTCGGTCATAACCAGGGTATGAGTATCGGACTGACGGAGGAGATATTCAATCTCGTGGATTTTATAAGCGGTATTTACCGTTACAAGAACAGCGCCGATTTTAGTGGTAGCCCAGAAGGTTATATACCATTGAGGAATATTGGTTGCCCAGATGGCAACGTGGTCGCCCTGTTTTACGCCCATAGCTATAAGAGACCGGGCGAAGGTATCAACATCATCACGGAACTCGGAATAGGTACGGGTATAATCAAGGGTTGTATATCTGAAAGCATACTGGTCGGGGAACTCATCAACAATTTTATCTAAAAGCTGAGGGAAGGTCAGGTCGATAAAATGTTCCTTAGGCCAGATATATTTACCTGTTTTTGCATTATTGTCGTAAAGCTTGTTAAGACTGTCACTACCGCCTATATAACGGGACATAAAATTAACAAAATGGGGGAACACGATACCTGCATCGCTGAGCTGAGGTGCATATTGCTTAACCCATTCCAGGGAAATATACCCATCATAGTTGATGGAACGGAGAGCCAGCATAACGGCTTCTATGGGTAAATCGCCTTCGCCCATAAGCTTATAGGAAGCCTCGCCGCCTTCCATAACAGAGTCTTTAATATGGGTATATTTTATGTAAGCACCAAGATTTTGTACGGTAGCTTCGGGAGATTCGTTCATATATCTGTAAGGATGGTGAATATCCCAAAGAGCCGCAACGGCATCGCTGCCTACGTCGTTCAGGAGATTGAACAGACGGGCAGTATCGGCATACACACCGTTGGTCTCCACCAGAAGGATAACATTTTTAGCGGCGGCAACGGGAGCCAGCTCCTTAAGTGCTTCTGCAATCAGGGTATCGTCAACCTCACCGTCAGGCATAGCGTTGCGGTCAGCTAAAATTCTGATATACGGAGTTTCAAGCTTTGATGCCAAATCTATATAACGCAGGATTTCTTCTTTGGTTTCTTTAAGCTTGTCAGCATATTTCAAGGCACAGCCCGTTGACAGGCAGGGAATTTCCAGATGCTTTGACTTAAGAGTTGCTACGGTCTTTTGAATATTATCCGCATCAAAGGGACTGCCGGTAAGTGAAAAAATATCCTCGCCCATACCGCGGATTTCAATTCCGGAAAAGCCTATATCCTTCGCCATTGAATAAATATCCGACCACGAAAAATCGGGACAGGCCAAGGTTGAAAAAGCTAATTTCATTATTGTTTCCTCCATTTAATTTAAAGATATACAACAATTATATCATAAATATTCAAAAATTTCAATATCTATTTGTAAATTAATTATATAAATAGAATTAAATATTTGCATAAATTTTCTAAAAAAATTTGTATATATTGGATAAATTTCAGATAGTCTATTGACATTTAGTCATATTAGCTATATAATAATACTATATATTAATATCAGGTAATAAAAACTTAAGGGGAGATGAAGATGACACGCAGCGGAGCGAAGCGGCAAAGACAGCAAAGGTTAATATCCATGCTCAATGAGAATCCTTTTTTAACCGATGAGGAGCTGGCAAGAGATTTGGGAGTCAGCGTGCCGACCATAAGGCTTGACCGTGCGGCACTTAAAATCGCTGAATATAAAATCAGAATAAAGGAAATGGCATCGGGCAGCTATGATAAGGTAACGGCACTTGCGAGAAATGAGATTATGGGCGAGCTGGTTGATGTAGTGCCGGGGAAAAGTGCAATTTCTATTTTAAGAACTGATGACAGCATGGTTTTTGAAAGGTCAAGAGTTGTCAGAGGAGACTACATATACTCTATGGCGGAGACTCTGAGCATAGCCGCCATTGAGGCAGGCGGTGCAATTGTGAAGGTTGCCAATATAAAATATAAAAAACCCGTATATGTCGGCGTGAATTTAGTGGCAAAGGCGGAGGTTAAATATAAAAGGGATTACGGCTATGTGGTATGGGTATTCATCTGTCAGAACAGTCGAGAGATTTTCCGGGGGAAATTCATTCTTTGTCCTTGTGATGAGGACGGAGTCTTAGAGGAGGAACAAATATGAAAATAATAGCTGATGCTATGGGCGGTGACCACGCGCCGTTTCAGCAGGTGAAGGGTGCGGTGGAGGCTGCAAAAAAGCTTGATACAGAAATAATACTTTGCGGGAACGCGGAGGTTATATATCCCATTCTGGAAAGAGAAAAGGCAGATATGAGAAAAATAGAGGTTGTACATTGCAGTGAGGTTATAGAAAACGAGGACGACCCTATAAGAGCGGTGCGAAGAAAAACGGACTCTTCTCTCGTAACGGGTATGAATTTACTTAACGAGGGAAAGGGAGATGCTCTTGTCAGTGCGGGCAATACGGGTGCGATAATAGCCGCCTCTGCTTTTATACTCAAACGGATGGAGGGCGTGCAAAGACCGGCACTTACGCCGCTTTTACCTTCGGATAAGGGACCCTTTGCACTTCTTGATGCGGGGGCAAACTCCGTTTGCACAGCGGAGAATTTATATCAGTTTGCCCTTATGGGGTCATATTATATGTCCCACGTAATGGGAATTGAAAATCCGAGAGTGGCACTTATAAATATAGGTGCAGAGCCGAAAAAGGGAACGCCTCTTGTGAAGGAAGCCTATGAAATTCTTAAAAATTCCCGGCTTAATTTTGTGGGAAACATAGAAGCGCGCCATCTGCCCTACGGAAAGGCAGATGTGGTAGTGGCGGACGGATTTACGGGAAATATAACTCTGAAGCTCTATGAAGGGCTGGGGAAATATATTGCAGGCGAGGTTAAAAATATATTTAACCAAAATATACTTACCAAAGGGGCGGCACTTTTAACCTACGGAGGTATAAAGAGATTTCGTAAGAAGATGGATTATAAGGAATACGGCGGAGCACCTCTGCTGGGCGTGGGCGGTACTGTTATAAAGGCTCACGGCAGCTCCGATGCAAGAGCTATGTACAGCGCCTTTGTGCAGGCAAAGAAGGCGAGCGAGTCGAATTTGACGGGTATAATAGCCGAAAAGTTGTCTAAGCAGAAAACAGAGGTATAACAGAGGAAGGAATGGTTAAGGAAAATGACGAAGGCTTATATTTCGGGAATGGGATATTTTCTGCCCGAGAAAATTTTAACCAACGCGGATTTGGAAAAGATTGTGGATACAACCGATGAATGGATTGTAGAGCATTGCGGTATTGAGCGGAGGCATATACTTGACGAAGATAAATTCGGTACGGATATGGGTATTGAAGCGGCAAAGAGGGCTATTGAAAATGCAGGGATTGCCGTGGAAGAAATAGAGATGATTATATGTGCCAATCTGACGGAGGATTATCAGACGCCGTCAAACTCCTGTATAATTCAGCACGCCATCGGTGCGGTTTCGGCGGCGGCAATGGACGTAAATGCGGCGTGTACGGGTTTTATGTATGCCCTCAGCATTGCCGGAGCCTACATTGAAACGGGAACCTATAAAAATATTCTGATAATAGCGTCAGAGGCTATGACGAAATTTGTTGACTGGGCAGACAGGAAAAGCTGTGTGCTGTTCGGTGACGGTGCAGGGGCGGCTGTGATTAGTGCTACGGAAGAGGATTACGGCGTTATGGCTATGGATATGGGTGCGGACGGCAGAAAGGGAATGCTTCTTACGATTCCTCACGCTAAATGGACGGAGGATGATTTGGAGAAGAGAATCACAAAGGGGAATCCCCATCTGTTCTGGATGAACGGAAGTGAGGTTTTTAAATTCGCTGTGCGTACTATGGTAAGCAGTACAAAACGGGTACTTGAAAAGGCAGGGAAAACCCTTGACGACATCAGTCTTTTGGTGCCTCATCAGGCAAATTCAAGGATAATTGACGCATCCTCAAAGAGACTTGGGATTGAGGAAGAGCGGGTTGTAAATTACATTAAGGATTACGGTAATATGTCGGCGGCGTGCATTCCCGTAGCCCTTGCAAGGGCGGTTACGGAAGGCAGGATAAAGGACGGGGATGAGATAGTCCTCGTAGGCTTCGGTGGCGGACTTACCTGGGCTTCGGCGTATATTAAATGGAAGGGAACGAAATAAGATGAAAAACAGAATTTGTGAAATTCTCGGTATAAAATATCCCATATTTCAGGGAGGTATGGCGTGGGTATCCACAGCGGAGCTGGCGGCGGCAGTATCAAACGCAGGCGGATTCGGTATTATTGCGGCAGGACACGCTGAAGGAGAATTTGTCAGAAAACAGATACAAAAAGCGAGAACACTTACGGATAAGCCCTTTGGCGTTAATGTGATGCTTTTATCGCCTTATGCAGACGAGGTTATGAAGGTTGTTTGTCAGGAGAAGATAGCGGCAATTACTACGGGAGCCGGCAACCCGGGCAAATATACGCAGGCACTGAAGGAAGCGGGAGTCAGGCTTTTTCCCGTAATTGCAAGTGTTGCTATGGCAAGGAAAATGGAAAAGGCAGGTGCTGACGGCGTAGTTGCCGAGGGTACGGAATCAGGCGGTCATATAGGCGAGCTTACCACTATGGCACTTGTGCCTCAGGTGGTGGACGCGGTTGAAATTCCCGTTCTGGCGGCGGGGGGTATTGCCGATTCAAGAGGGCTTGTGGCGGCGTTGGCGCTGGGTGCAGAGGGCGTGCAGTTAGGTACGAGATTTATATGTAGCGAGGAATGCATCGTCCATGAAAACTACAAGGAAGCCGTTATTGCGGCAAAGGACAGAGATGCGGTGGTGACGGGCAGATATACGGGTCATCCTGTTCGGGCACTTAAAAATAAATTTACTAAAAAATTAGAAGAATTAGAGAAAAATAACGCTCCCGTTGAGGAGTTTGAGAAAACGGGTATGGGTTCTCTCAGGGCGGCGGTTACGGAAGGCGATAAGGAAAAAGGCTCTTTTATGGCAGGTCAGTCGGCAGGTATGGTGACGAAGGTGCAGACCTGCGGGGAAATTATACAGGAGCTGGTTTCGGGAGTAAAAATAATCAGAGAAGGCCTAAAGGAGAACGGATATGAGTAAAACAGCTTTTATTTTTGCAGGTCAGGGTGCTCAGAAATCGGGTATGGGCAAGGAGCTTGCCGAGAGCTTCCCTACGGCTATGAAGGTATTTGACGAGGCAAACGAGGCGCTGGGCTTTGATATTAAGGATATGATATGGAACGGCGGAGATGAAATTCTTATGATTACAGAGAATACTCAGCCCTGTATCGTGACCGTAAGTGCCGCCTGTCTGGCAATTCTTGAAGAAAAGGGGATTTGTGCCGATATGGTGGCAGGACTCAGCTTAGGTGAATATACGGCGCATATTGCATCGGGGTCAATGAAATTTAAAGATGCGGTGCGGCTGGTACGAAAAAGAGGTAAATTTATGCAGGAAGCCGTACCCGTAGGTGAAGGGGCAATGGCGGCGGTTTTAGGTATGGCAGACGGCGATGTGGAGGAATGTTGCCGCCTGGCGGAAGATGCAGGCTATGTAGCACCTGCCAACTATAACTGCCCGGGTCAGCTGGTAATTGCAGGTGAGGTAAAGGCGGTTGAGCGTGCCTGCGAAATATGTAAGGAAAAGGGCGCAAAGCGTGCAAAGACCCTTCCCGTATCAGCTCCATTCCATTGCGAGATGCTGAAAAATGCGGCAGATAAATTAGAAACCGAGCTTTCTCAGGTAGAGGTGGGAGAAATGCAGATACCGCTTATTACAAATTCTACGGCAGATTTTGTAAGGTCAAAGGAGGATATTAAGCCCTCTCTTGTAAGGCAGGTGACAAGTCCCGTAAGATGGGAGGCTACCGTCAGAAAAATGATAGCTGAAGGGGTAGATACATTTATTGAAATAGGACCCGGCAAGGCGCTCAGCGGCTTTGTAGGCAGAATAAGCAAGGATGTACGGGTATTTAATGTAGAGGATATAGCAAGTCTTAATACAGTATTGGAGGCGTTTGGAAAATGTTGACAGGAAAAACAGCGATAATTACAGGCGGCGGCAGAGGTATAGGCAAGGCGATAGCCCTGAAGCTGGCGGCGCTTGGCGCGAATATAGTAATAAATGATATTCCGTCCTCGCAGACGGCGCAGGCTACTGCCGATGAAATTTGCGCGGCAGGCGGAAAGGCTGTAGCAATCTGCGGCGATGTAAGCGTGCTTGCGGAGATGGAAAGGGTTGTGGAGGAAACCTTAAAAGTCTTCGGAAGTGCGGATGTTTTAGTGAATAACGCAGGTATCACGAGAGATACTCTTTTAGTGAGAATGACGGAAAAGGATTTTGATGACGTAATTTCCGTTAACTTAAAGGGTGCTTTTAACGGTATCAAGGCTGTGGCAAGAGCTATGATAAAACAAAGAGGCGGCAGTATTATAAACGTATCCAGCGTTGTGGGACTTATGGGAAACATAGGTCAGCTTAACTATTCCGCATCCAAGGCAGGGATAGTAGGTCTTACCAAATCGGCGGCGAAGGAGCTTGCCGCAAGAGGTATCAGATGTAACGCCATAGCGCCGGGCTTTATCAGTTCCGATATGACTGATAAGCTGACGGAGGACGTAAAAAAAGCGTATCTGGATGCAATTCCCTTAAAACGGTTCGGTACAGCCGAGGATGTAGCAAACGTAGTGGCGTTCTTAGCAACGGATTCGGCGGCATATATTACGGGTCAGGTATTGCAGATTGACGGCGGCTTGCTGATGTAGGTGACATTATGTGGGACAGACTTAAAAATATAACCGCACAACAGCTTGGTGCGGATTTGGATAAAATATCTCCCGATGCAAGGCTGAGGGGAGACCTGTGTGCAGATTCGCTGAAGCTGGTGGAGCTTATTATGGCGATAGAGAAGGAATTTGATACGGTAATCCCCGATGAAAAGGCCGAAGAATTTGTAACCGTAGGGGATGCACTTGACTATATAAAATCACATATCTGAAACGGAGGAATAAAAATGAGACGAGTAGTTATAACAGGTACGGGTGTAATATCCGCAATAGGAAAAACCACGGAAGAGTTCTGGAGGAATATCAGGGACGGGGTTTGCGGCATAAAGAAAATAGAAGCCTTTGACGTAAGTGAGCTTTCCTGTAAAACAGGTGCTCCCGTAGAGGATTTTGACCCGTCTCTTTATATGGATAAACGTGAAGCTAAAAGAATGGACAGGTTCACCCAATATGCCATGGCGGCGGCAAAGGAAGCCATCGAAATGTCGGGAATTGATTTTGATAAGCTGGACGAGGACAGGGCAGGCGTTATCATAGGCTGTGGCGTAGGCGGTATGGAAACCTTTGTAGACCAGTGCGGGGTTCTGTTTGAAAAGGGTGCAAAGAGAATAAGCCCTTTCTTTATACCTATGGAAATATCGAATATGGCGGCAGGTCAGATAGCCATTAACTGGCATATTAAAGGTCCTAACTATGCAATAACCTCAGCCTGTGCTTCAGGGACTCACGCCATCGGCGAAGCCTTTAGAAATATCAAACACGGCTACAGCGATGTTATGGTAACGGGCGGTACAGAAGCGGCATTGGTTCCCCTCGCCTTCGGCGGTTTTTGTTCAATGAAGGCTATGAGCACCTCGGAGGACCCGAAGAGGGCGTCTATTCCCTTTGATGCCGAAAGAAACGGCTTTGTTATGGGAGACGGCGCGGGCGTTCTGGTCCTTGAAGAGCTTGAACACGCTAAGGCAAGAGGAGCAAATATTATTGCCGAAATAGCAGGCTACGGAGCGACAGACGATGCCTATCACATGACAGCACCTGCCGAAGGCGGCGCAGGTGCGGCACGTGCTATGAAGCTTGCATATAAGGAAGCGGGGCTTGAGTGCGGGGAAGTGGACTATATTAACGCTCACGGAACATCGACCCCGTATAATGACAAATTTGAAACTGTGGCAATAAAAGACGTGTTTGGCGACCACGCCTATAAAATGAAGGTCAGCTCAACCAAATCTATGACAGGTCACATGCTGGGTGCGGCAGGCGGCGTTGAAGCCATTATAACCGCATTGGCACTTAAAGAGGGCTTTGTCCCTGCTACCATAGGCTATACCACCCCCGATCCGGAGCTGGATTTGGATTACGTACCGGGCAAAGGCGTGGAGATGGATATAAAAGCGGCGATTTCCAATTCCCTGGGCTTTGGCGGTCATAACGCGGCAATTTGCCTGAAAAAATATTAGAGGAAAGGTGATTAGTATGTTTGCAGGATATAAATTTAAAAACAGAGACCTCTATGAGCTTGCCCGCACTCATACCTCCTATGCCAACGAACAGAAAAAAAGACAGTCCAGTAACCAGCGGCTGGAATTTTTGGGAGACTCAATTTTAGGACTTATTGCAGGTGAGTATATTTATAATAACTATCCTCACCTGCCCGAAGGGTCTCTTACGAAAATCCGTGCTGATGTGGTCTGCGAAAAAAGTCTTTACGAGATAGCGAAGGAGATAAAGCTGGGCGACTGTCTCCTGCTGGGTAAGGGTGAAGAAATCTGCGGCGGCAGAGACAGAGCTTCTAATCTTGCCGATGCCTTTGAAGCAATGCTTGGAGCTGTATATCTGGATTCCGACCTTAATACGGTGAAAAGAATTTTAATTCCGCTGATTAAGAATAAAATAGATGAGGCATCAAAAAGCGAAGGCAGGTTTGATTATAAGACCACCTTGCAGGAAATCGTGCAAAGAAACAAAAGCTGTGAGATTAAATACGTGGTAACAAATGTTACGGGACCTGACCATCTGAGAGTTTATACCACTCAGGTGCTGATAAACGGCAAGGCTTCGGGAAAAGGAACAGGCGGCAGTAAAAAAGAATCCCAGCAAAGTGCGGCGAAAAACGCGTTGGAGAAAATGGCGGTGCGGAAAAATGAGACACTGTAATATACCGATATTTGTGCCCCATACGGGCTGTCCCCATGACTGTGCCTTTTGTAATCAGAAAAAGATAACAGGTCAAAGCACCACTACTACACCCGAGACGGCGCGGGAAATTATAGAGGAGCATCTTAAAACCGCAGAAGCGGACAGCGAGGTGCAGATAGCCTTTTTCGGCGGAAGCTTTACGGGCATTCCTGAAGAGGAACAGAGAAATCTGCTTGAAGTGGCAAATAAATATATAAAAGATGGTAAGGTGACGGGAATCCGCATTTCTACCAGACCCGACTATATTTCAAAAAATATCCTGGATATGCTTGGCGGCTATGGAGTAACCTCTATTGAGCTGGGAGTGCAGTCCATGTGTGACGAGGTACTTATTGCCAATAACAGAGGCCATACGGCGAAGGATGTAACAAATGCCGCAGGGCTTATACGGGAATATGATTTTGAGCTGGGTCTGCAGATGATGACGGGACTTTACGGCTCAACGCCCGAAAGGGATATGGAAACGGGCAGAAAAATAGCGGAGCTTATGCCCGATACGGTACGTATTTATCCTACTGTGGTTCTGGGAGGCACAAGGCTTGAAGCTCTTTTGGAGGAAGGGAAATATATCCCGCCCTCTCTTGATGATACGGTAGAGCTTTGCAGTTTTTTATATGAATTATTTGCAGAAAAAAATATCAGAGTAATCCGAATGGGTCTCCAGGCAACGGATATAATATGTGAAAAGGGCGAAATAAAAGCAGGAGCATATCACAGCGCCTTCGGGGAGCTGGCTTTATCGAGGATAGAGAGACGGCGGCTCGAGGAATTGGCGAAAAACTGCAATTCAGACAGTCTGACGGTATATGTGTCAAAAAATATGATTTCAAAAACTGTGGGAAATAAACGGGAAAATATTAAATTTATAGAAGAAAAATATAATATTAAGGTTAGTGTAAAGGAGAAATTATGAACATTCATAATGCAGTTATAGCGGTATCGGCGGTGAGTCCGAGACAATACCCTGCTTTGCAGATTCCCGAGGTGGCGTTCGCAGGCAGGTCAAATGTGGGAAAATCCTCGTTTATAAATAAAATTTTAAACAGGAAAAAGCTTGCCAGAACAAGTGCTACACCGGGTAAAACCGCCCAGATAAATTTTTATAATATTGATAACACCATTCATCTTGTGGATTTGCCCGGCTACGGCTATGCGGCTGTCTCTAAACAGGAAAAGAAAAAATGGGGCGAGATGATAGATACCTATCTTTCCGCCCGTCCCCAGCTTCGTCATACGATTTTATTGGTAGATGCAAGACATAAGCCTACCGCCGATGACAAAAATATGGCGGAATGGATAAGATATAACCACGGCTATCTCATAGCCTTTACCACAAAAACCGATAAACTGCCGAAAACCAAGGTTAATGACAATTTGCAGGTGATTTATGACACCCTTGCAATGACCGATGAGGATATTTTAATTCCCTTTTCGGCAGAAACGGGCGAGGGCAGGGAGGATGCGTGGGAGCTTATTTCTCAGCTCTGCGAAGTGGAAAATCCCATAGATATGATATAAAAAGTGGTGTTTACCATAAGGGCTTCGCCCACCCCGACCCGAAATATGACCGCCTGCGGCACCTTCTGACAGAAGGGTTGCTTTTTCAAATAATTCAATTAATCAATGTTTACAAGGGAGAAAAGAATATGCTTAACGAAAAGTTGTTGTTTCATTTGGGCTTTGACCCGAAAAAATACAGGGCAGATTTTGCCATTATGCCGGGTGACCCGGGCAGAGTGGAAAAAATAGCAAAATATCTGGATAATACCGAGCTTGTGGCCTTCAACAGAGAATATAAAACCGTTCTCGGAGAAATTGCGGGTAAAAGGGTTTTTGTAACCTCTACGGGTATAGGCGGACCTTCTGCCGCCATTGCCGTTGAAGAGCTGGCTTTGGCAGGAGTAAAAACCTTTATAAGAGTAGGAACCTGCGGCGCAATAAGCCCTGCCGTAGGCGGCGGTGACGTGGTTGTTGCAACCTCGGCGGTAAGGCAGGAAGGAACGGCTCTTCACTATGCACCTCCCGAATACCCTGCAACAGCGGATTTTTCGGTAACGGTTGCGTTAAATGAAGCGGCTGAAAAATCAGGAGCGAAAACCTTTTGCGGCGTCGTTCAGTCAAAGGATTCCTTCTACGGTCAGCATTCCCCCGAAAGCTCGCCCGTATCGGGAGAGCTTATGAGCAAATGGGAAGCGTGGAAACGCCTTGGCGTTCTGGCATCGGAAATGGAATGTGCCACCCTTTTCACCGTAGCCGCCTCAAAAGGGCTGAAATCAGGTGCAGTGCTTTCGGTATTCTGGAATCAGGAGAAAGAAGAGACGGGAGAAGAAAAAACAGATACGGATACAGCAATTAAAATAGCGATAGAAGCCGTGAAAAATCTGAAGGAGTAAAAACCGCGGAAGCACAAAGCAAGGCCGGGAACAAGATTTATATGGTTGAATTTATTTCTGTTTTTCTTTAAAAATTCCGATGCGGATATATAAAATACAAAAAAATAAAATTTTTTCAAAAAAGTCTTGACAACTGCTTTAAAATCTGTTATAATATATATCGTTGACTGCGTGAGTGGTTACGATATGCGAAAGTGGCGGAATCGGCAGACGCGCACGTTTGAGGGGCGTGTGGGCAACCGTACGGGTTCAAGTCCCGTCTTTCGCACCATTTTTTGCCGGATTGTGTAAAGGTAGCACAGCAGACTCTGACTCTGTTTGTCTGGGTTCGAATCCTAGTCCGGCAGCCAACCGTTGATTTTGTGTGTCAACGGTTTTTTTTATTTTTACCGGGAGGGAAACAGTATGATGTTGTCGCAAAAGGGTCATAGAAAAAGACTTAGAGAACGGTATCTCAAAAGCGGTTCGGACGGGTTTCTTTCCTATGAGTTGCTTGAGCTTTTACTTCAGTATGCAATTCCTATGAAAGATACGAAAGAGCTTGCGAAAGAATTATTGGCTAAATATGGCAGTTTGTCGGCAGTATTAAATCAAACACCCGATGCCTTGATGAGCGTTAAGGGCGTTGGTATCAGAACTGCCGTTTTTCTTAATCTGATTAAAGAAGTTCAAAAGCTTGCCGCCGTTAATGATGTCGGCTCGTCCCCTGTTATAACTACCGACAACTGTATTAACCTGGCGAAGGCTTATCTCGATGGAGGGTCTCAGGAGCATTTTTACATTGCTCTTCTTGATAAAAGGCAAAAACTATTGTCGGTGTCTAAGCTGTCGGATGGAAGCTTAAACGCGGTAGATGTTAAAATCAACAGCTTTACAAACATCATTACAGCTTTTCCCGAAACACGCTTTATGGTTTTAATGCACAACCATCCCTCGGGCAGTGCAAATCCGTCGGTTGAGGACTGTAACACAACCAACAAAATTGCACAGCTGCTCAGCACTTTTGATATAACTGTCCTTGACCATATAATAGTAACTCCCGACAACTGTGTAAGCTTCAGAGAAAGAAATCTGCTGCCTGAGTATAGATGAATTCAGCTAAAAGGCTTGGCAAATATATTGTTCACCGATTATAAGCTTTGATATACAAGGGATAAAAAAGCCTTCCCCCCCCAAGGGGAAGGTGGGTTTTGTGAAACAAAACTCGGATGAGGTGGAAAAATGATAATATTAATTACAGGTGCATCACATACAGGTAAAACTGTTTTGGCACAGAAATTACTTGAAAAATATAAATATCCTTATCTGTCAATAGATCATTTGAAAATGGGATTGATTCGTAGCAAACAAACTGACCTTACGCCTATGAGTGAGGATGCAGAACTCACAAAGTATTTATGGCCTATTGTCCGTGAAATAATTAAAACCGCTATAGAAAATAATCAAAATTTAATTGCAGAGGGATGTTATATTCCTTTTAATTGGGAAAAAGATTTTGAAAATGACTATCTTAAAAATATAAAATATTACTGTCTTGTAATGAGCCAAAACTATATCAAGAATCATTACAAAGATATAATAAAGTATGCGAGTGTGATTGAAAATCGTTTGAACGATGAAGATTACACAATGAAAAGTGCTATTGAGGAAAACAGTTTAATTTTGGAACTGGCAGAAAAACATAATGTTCATTATATACTTATTGATGATGAATATAGCGTAAATGTTGATTTAGAGTATTAACACCTGATCAGTCACTTCGTGACAGCTTCCCCCCCAAGTGGAAGCCTCCGGAGAAAGCAAAATTTCTTGGTCTTAACTTCACTGCGTAAACAGCTTCATCAATTTACATTATTGGAGGTATCCTATGAAAATAGGGAATATTGAACC
>JAZSKI010000013.1:0-16339 GCA_045534775.1 Clostridia bacterium
ATGCTGGTGTAGCTCAATTGGTAGAGCAGCTGATTTGTAATCAGCAGGTCGCGGGTTCGAGTCCCATCACCAGCTCCAGAAAAGGGTAAGCAAAACTTACCCTTAATATTTGGGAGAGTTCCCGAGTGGCCAAAGGGGGCAGACTGTAAATCTGTTGCTTTCAGCTTCGGTGGTTCGAATCCACCCTCTCCCACCAACAAAAAAGCGTGATTTGTCTACCGACAAATCAGGCTTTTTTGAACTAAGTGTTCCGCAAGCGGAACGTGAAGTATGCTTCGCAAGTGAAGCGCACTTCGTGCGTGAAGTGTGCCTTCGGCATGATATGCGGAACACTTAACTTCACTTTGCGCCATCGGCGCAATACTTCACTTGGGCGTAAGCTCAAACTTCACTGCGGCTTGCCGCAACTTCACTATTGAAATATTTGCAAGTATGTGGTATAATATTGTTGAAAGTGAGGTGTATGCAACAATGTCCGAATCCAAACTCCGATCACAGTCTATGGACTTTGCAGTTCAAATAATTAATCTTGTAAAGTCACTCAAAGAAAAGCGAGAATCTATCATATCCAACCAGATCGGCAGAAGCGGCACCTCGATTGGCGCAAATATTCGTGAGGCTCAGTATGCTCACGGAAAGGCAGACTTTATTGCCATGCTTCAAATCGCGCTTAAGGAAGCCAATGAAACAGGATATTGGCTTGAATTGTTGTTCAAAACGAATTATATTACCGAAAGTGAATACAAAGCGCTCGATTCTGCTTGCACGGGTATTCGAGTGATGCTTATTTCTTCTATAAATACTGCAAAAGAAAACAGAGATGGTAATCTCACCGATAAATAAGAATTTGACAAAGGAGTGTGATTGTATGACTTGGTTATATTTAGTGGTTATAATTTTCTCTGCTCTCACTCTGTATTTTACCTACGAAGAGTATAAGCAGAACAGATTTTCAAAGAAGGCATTTACTCTTGTCAACATTTTGGAGGTCGTTGTGATTGTTGCCACTGCTGTTATGCTAATAATGTCGCTTTGACCAATTCCAATTTGTCGAATGGTTGAGCTACGCATCAGATCGCTTTTCTTACCTGCATTTGCGCACCGTTATGCTGTTCTTTCACAGAAAAGAAGTAACTTTTGTCTATTAAAAGTTGCTTCTTTTTTTATCCAAGCCGACAGGCTTGGCATATCATCACGCGGTACGCGTGTATATCATCACACCTTTAGGTGTGCATAAACTCTGTCGGCTTGATAATATGCAACTCCTTGCGGAATTGATGATATACAAGGCTTACGCCTTGATTAGTTTTTAAAAACATGATACAATATCCTAACTAATAAATAAGAATTTGATGGAGATATTATGAAAAAAGCAATGTTTTTTGAAAATGCAAAATTACTTTATGATAATTTTGACATTATTCCCTTAATGTACGGCTCTTTAGGGCTTGAATATATCACAAATGAAAATCTAAATGCCGATGATATTGATATATTGATACCCGAAGTTTTTGTGATTGAGAGATGGAATGAATTTAAGCACTTCTTGACGAGTAAAGAATACATATTGCTTGATGAACACGAGCATACCTTTGAGAAAAACGGTATTTTATATTCATACGCCTCCATTGAAGAATTAAAATCCTTTGCGGAAATAGAGCAACCTGACATTGAGCAACGATGCAGTAATGGAATTAAGTTCAAAGTGCTTTCCTTAAAGCAATATTTGAAGGTGTGTCGTGCCTCCGTAAAGGACGGCTATAGAATCACCGTCAGAGAAAAGAAGGATAACGACAAAATTGCTTTTATTGAGAAACAGTTAAAAAGCAAGAATTAATAAACCGATTCCAATTTACCAACTTCCCTATGGTTCTGCTTTTTTTCAGCTAAATTCGCCTGACGGCGAGCTAAATTGAGCAAGCTCAGCTAAATGTGCTGCGCACGCTATTGGCGAATTTAATTTAGCTACTCTTGATAGAGTTATTTAGCTATTGCAAAGCAATAATTTTGATTTGCACGAATGTGCAAAATTTAGCTAAACAATAAATATCTCTAGCGCGTACGAAAAAGTTTTTAACTAATGATAAAAAAATATCCAAACCATTGGCAGACTCAACAATTTGTGATATAATGTATGAAATGCTTTTGCAATAAAATAACCAGAGGAGAGGAAACATTATGGACACTATTAAAATTCAAGGCAAAAAGACAAAAATGATTGCCCACCGTGGAGCAAGCAGCCTTGAACGTGAGAACACAAATCCTGCATTTGTGGCGGCAGGCAACAGAAGCTATTATGGTATTGAAACTGATATACAGGTAATTAAGGACGGAAGTTTTGTTGCCATGCATGATGATACAATTGAAAGAGTAAGTCTTGGTGCATGCGATGTAAATGTTTTGCAAAGTTCGATAGGTGACCTTAAGGATATAGTACTTCCTGATATTGACGGAAGCTTTGATAGGGCTGACATCAGAATACCAACTCTTGCAGACTATGTTAACATTTGTAAAAAGTATGAAAAAAATGTATTCTTGAAGTAAAAAATATATTCACACCTAATGACATTAAACGCATGGTGGAGGAAATAGATGAGATTGGCTATCTTGAAAATGTTATTTTTATATCTATTGAGTATGAAAACTGTGTTAATTTACGTGCCTTACTGCCAAATGCCCGGATACAGTATCTTGTAGGTACAAAGATGGATGAGGAAGTGCTTCAAAAACTTACCTCTATAGGCATAGATGCGGGAATAGATATTGACTATGACCATTGCGAAAGAAATAAGGAGAGAATTGACATTCTTCATGCTCACGGCATTAAGGTAAATGTATGTGTTTGCGACGATGAGAAATTAGCAAGAGAGCTTATTGATTCGGGAGCAGACTATTTAACTACAAATATTCTCGAATGATAAGATTTTTTTAATAATAAAAAGTATTAATTCATAACTTTGTCTGTTTGAAAGTATATAAATAAGTTAAATATCAACTACGTTGATGTAAAGTAATTTCTGCGGAAATTATGAAATAATCCATCAGGATTATTTCATATCGGGCAAAGCGAGATATTTCATTAAAAATATGTGCATCTGAATCATTCGGATCTTCCGGAAAAAACCGTTAACTTTGATACAAAGTTAGCGATTTTTTCAACGAAATAAATTCTTTGAATTTGTGAAATGCCTGCGGGCGTGAGTGGATTTATTTTATTTCACATTGCGACAAGAAGCAGTATTTCACACCAACAAAGACCGGTGATACATAAATATAGTGGGGGCATAACGTGAAAGGAGCTTTCGCGTTATGCCACCGGCGGATTTAATCGCCCGTGCGAGGATAAGTACATGGGCGTAAAAAGCTCTTATCCTTCCTTGCCATACGGATAGGAGAACTCTAATTACTGTTTGTGCCTACGTATGGCGGTGCAATGGAGCTTTTTATAAAAAAGGTATTCAGCGTGTTTTTTATACCTATTTATACCTTCCGTCTGCTTTGCAGTCCTGTTGCGGCGAAGCCTGAGGTATCGGATATTGACGTCATCGTAAACGACGAGGTGGTTAATTTTATTTTGTACAGACGGGGTTACCTGCGTTTCCTTCAGGGCCTTTGCACAGCGGCTTGGTGCATAGATACGGTATAAAACAAACAGAAGGGTTGATTTTGGGCACTGCGCCCTGCCGGGAGGCTCGCCTATGACGGAATATCAGCTTGAAGTGCAGAAAAAGAATTTTTTGAAAAATAATCAGTGACAGCTATAAGCATATATGCCGCAGAGAAAGGAAATATTTGATATGGAGCAGGAGCATAAACGCAGAAAAAGATATAAGGGAACGCATCCGCGGCGGTTTGAAGAAAAATATAAAGAACATAATCCTGAAAAATATCAGGAGGATGTCCGGAAAATCATTGAAAAAGGGAACACCACTGCGGGGACGCATATTCCCATAATGGTGAAGGAAATCCTTGAAATCCTTGATATAAAACCCGGAGAAACAGGCTATGATGCTACCCTGGGCTACGGCGGGCATACCACGGAAATACTTAAAAAATTAGACGGCAGGGGACATCTGTATGCAACCGATGTTGATGTAATTGAATCTGAAAAAACCAAAAAACGGTTAGAGGCGAAGGGCTACGGCAAAAATATCCTGACCGTCAGAAATATGAATTTTTCCGACATTGATAAGGTTGCACCCGATACGAAATTTGATTTTGTCCTTGCGGACTTAGGTGTATCCTCAATGCAGATTGATAATCCGGAGCGCGGCTTCTCTTTTAAATATGACGGACCGCTTGATTTGCGACTGAACCCTACGGCAGGAGTGACGGCGGCGCAAAGACTGCGTGAACTGAACAGAGAGGAATTAACGTCAATGCTTATAGAAAATTCCGATGAACCATACGCTGAGCAGATTGCAAAAACCATAATCCGTACGCGGGAAGCGGGAAACAAAATAGAAACCACTCAGCAGCTGAGGTATATCATCGAAACAGCATTATCCTTTTTGCCGCAAAAAAGTAAAAAAGACGAAATAAAAAAATCCTGCCAACGTACCTTCCGGGCTTTGCGAATAGACGTAAACAGCGAATTTGAAGTGCTGTACGAATTTCTCGAAAAACTGCCGGGAACGCTCAGCGGCGGCGGCAGAGTCGCCATCCTGACCTTCCATTCAGGGGAGGACAGACTGGTAAAAAAGATGTTTAAACAACACCTGAAAGAAGGTTTTTATGCAGAAATAAGTGACGGAGTAATAAGACCGTCACAGCAGGAGTGTTATAAAAACCCACGAGCACATTCCACCAAACTAAGATGGGCAATCGCAAAATAATGGCTTGTAACACTTGACAAGGGACGGAAGTAGTGGTATAATGAATTCAAGTGAAGCTTGAACCGGACGATATAAATCCCGTTCCCCGATTTTCGCGATATACCCTCTTCGGGGCACGCCTGTTGCCTTGCGGCAACGAGAGATATATCATATCAGGTTTTGTAGGAAATGACCTGTATGTCGTTCCTGAAAAACATATTGATTTTGCAACATCTGAACGGTGAAAGCTTTTTATGTTTCAATTAATTAGTTAAATCATTTAATTATATATGGAGGGAAAAGTTATGTATTTATTAAAAAACAGGATTAAACGAACTCTGGGAGAGCTGCAGGCTGTGCTTGATGTTAAGTCACGGCGGATAGAAAATATGGAAATTCGCCGAGGCAAGCTGAATTTTCCGCAGGATATTCAAAAAATATCGGATGGCTTTACTGCCTTCCTCTACGGTGATATATGGTCGGAGCCGGAATTTGATAATTATGCCCTTTTCAGATTCAAGGTGGTAATTCCGCAGGAATATGACGGAGAAAAGGTGATTTTGAAGGTATCAACCAATCAAGGCGGCGGTCATAATATGATACGTCCGCAGATGCTTTTATTTGTTGACGGAACGCCGATGCAGGGGCTTGATACCAATCACGAGAGAGTGATGCTTGCGGAAAAGGCAAAGGCGGGCAGGGAGTATATGATAGACGTATATGCCTTCAGCGGAATGCCTGTTAAGACACCCTACGGCGACTGGGTTGACCTTAAGGAAATGGAAGGCGTGCGTTTCTATGCGGATTTACAGGTGAGAAATGACAGCCTGACGGAATACTATTATAATTTAAAAACCCCCTATACATATCTTTCTTTTTCGGAGGAGAATTCCTATGAGCATCAGAGTATATTGAAGGTGCTGTGCGATTCGGTAAATGAGCTTGATTTGAGAAATCCTCATTCCGAGGAATTTTACAGAGGAATTAAAAAAGCAAATTCTATACTTGAAAAGGAGCTGTATTCAAAGGAATACAGCGGAAACGGGAAGGCAACTGTCATAGGTCATACCCATATTGATTTGGCGTGGTTGTGGCAGTACAAGCATACCCGCGATAAAACAGCACGTTCCTTTTCAACAGCTGTTAAGCTGTTAAACGAACAGAAAGAGCATAAGTTTATGTCCAGCCAGGCACAGCTTTATGAGTTTGTGAAAACCGAGTTTCCCGAGCTTTATGAGGAAATAAAGGAAATGGTTAAAAAGGGTCGATGGGAACCTGAGGGTGCAATGTGGGTTGAACCCGATATGAACCTGTCGGCAGGGGAATCTATTGTACGTCAGATATTGTACGGAAAGAAATTCTTTAAAGACGAATTTGATGTGGATTGCAAGGTGCTGTGGTTGCCGGACGTATTCGGTTACAGTGCGGCACTTCCGCAAATCCTTAAAAAATCCGGCGTAGAGTATTTTATGACGGCGAAGCTTGGTACAAACGAGGTTAACCGTTTCCCTTGCGATACCTTCAAATGGAAGGGGATTGACGGTGAGGAGGTATTGGCACATCTCATTTCCTATTTACCCGGAGTCTATAACCCGAAAATAGAAGACGGTGAGATTTTGGAAGGCTGGAGACGCTATGTTCAGAAGGATATAAACGACGACGTTTTAGTACCCTTTGGGTTTGCAGATGGCGGCGGCGGTCCTACTGAGGAACAGATAGAACATATAAAACGTCTTAAAAAAGGTCTGCCGGGAGTACCGCAGACGAAGTTCGGCGAGGTAGTGGATTATTTTAAACGGCTTGAGAAAAAAGTTCAAAATGACCGCAGATTGCCTACCTGGTCAGGAGAGATTTATTACGAAAAACACAGAGGAACCTATACCTCTATGGCACGTAACAAAAAGCAAAACAGAAAATGCGAATTCTTGTATATGAACGCCGAATGGCTGTGGTCGCTGGCAAGAATTTTCGGCGGCGGAGAGTTTCCTAAAGAAAAGTTCGACAAAGGCATGAAAAATATGCTCCTTAACCAGTTCCATGATGTTTTGCCGGGTTCCTCCATCAAACAGGTATATGACGACAGCGATGCCCTTTATAAGGAGGCATTTGAAATCGGCGAGGAAATTTGCGAAACTGCCGTACGCACCATAGCAAAACAGATGGGTGCAAAGAAGCCGTCTGTTTTGATTTTCAATCCCTACGGCGAGAAGGTATCAGGCTATGCTGAAACGGAAAAAGGGATAATATTTGCAGAAAATGTGCCTGCCAAAGGCTTTGCTGTGTATGCCCTTGACACAAAGTCGCCGCAATATCCCGTAACGGCTACGGAAACCGAAATGGAAAACGAGTATTGGAAGCTGAAGCTTTCTGAAAACGGATTTATTGAAGCTCTATATGATAAAAAAGCGGGTAGGCAATGCTTCAAAGAAAATGCGCAGGCAAATAAACTCAGGATATTCGAGGACAGACCCGAGCTGGAGGATAACTGGAATTTAGACAGCTTCTATACGGAGAAGGAATATGAACTGCCAATGCCTGACGAGATTAAGGTTATGGAAACGGGCGGCGAACGAGGTATAGTCAGAATTGCGAGAAAATACCAAAGCTCGGTAATTACTCAGGATATTATTATGTACGCACACAGCAAAAGGATAGATTTTAAAACGACCATAGACTGGAAGGAACACAGCCAGATTATAAGAACAGATTTCCCTGTTGATGTAAACGCCACAAAAGCGACCTACGAAATTCAGTTCGGTCATACAGAACGCGCCAACAACCGCAATACTTCGTGGGAAGAAGCGAAGTTCGAGGTGTGCGGTCATAAATGGGCTGATATTTCCGATAACGGCTACGGTATGGCACTTATGAATGATTGCAAATACGGATATTCGGCGCTGGGAGGAACAATCGCCATGACTCTGCTCCGTAGCGGTAACGTACCTAATCCTCTTGCGGATAAAGAACTGCATGAGTTCACCTATTCAATTTTGCCTCACGAAGGAAGCTTTGTGGAAGCAGAGGTGGTTAAAGAAGCGTATATGCTTAATAATCCCATGTTTGCAGTTACGTTGGCGGAGAAGGAAGCTTCCCTGCCTGACAGCTTCTCAATGTTTGAATGTGAAGGGGCAATACTTGAAACCGTAAAACCTGCGGAAAACGGCGACGGTCTCATTTTAAGAATGTACGAAGCAAACAATAAATCGGGCAGGGTTAAAATCACCTGCGGCAAAAAAACAGCGACGGCAGAATTCTGCGACCTTATGGAAAACAAAATCGGAGACTGTAAGATAGAAAAAGACTTGATAGAATTTAACATCAAGCCTTTTGAGATTGTTACGTTGCGGGTAAAATAAAAGCAAAAAAGGGGCAACTCCTACCGAGTGAGTCGCCCCGATTTTTTTAATTATCTGCAGGTACTGTTTTGCTGAAAAAACCTGCTTTGGTCTGCAGGTCACGGTCCTCAAGGAGCATAGCTGAAAAGCCGTCATAGCTCTTTTTAAGCTCGTCGCACCACTTGGTATAAAGCGGAGCTACAGCGTCATCATCAGCCGCGAGAATTAATTTTAAGGACTCCGCAAACTCCAGGGCTTCTTTATATTCGCCATCACAAAACCCTGTCATATCGTTATAGAAAGCCTCGTAGTCATCGGGATAGAGCCTTCTTATCTCATCATAATTTTGCTGAATATCATACAAATAATTGCTCCCCGAAAGATTAAGCGTCTTATACATTGTCTCCTTTTCACGGTTACAAAGAAGCGGAAGCTCAAGGATAAAATCCTCAAGAGAAGAAAGATAACAGGGGAGAACGTCACGTAACATTATGTAAATCGCGCTCTTGTTGGAAGGATTTTTAAGTGAAAAGTCTATGTATTTAACTATCTCGTCCCGAATGGCTTTAATTTCAAGGAGACGACCGTTATAGCCGTCAAGCATACGGGAAAGCAGCATAGGATTAGCCGTAAGAAGTGTGGCAACAAAATATATAAGCTCGTCCTTTACCCTTGAACGCATTTCCAAAAGCTGTTCAACCTTGCTTTTATAATCTTTATTCAGGGCGGTTTGCATTTCAAAAAGCTTGTGACGCTTAATACCGCTTTTTTCACTTATTTCATCATTTGATATAAGAAGATATTTTCCCGATTCGGAGTTATATATGAAATGCTTATATCCGTCGGGGACCAGGCTCAACAGCTTAAGCTTCATAGCTTCCTCGGAGGATACCATAGTTGAGGCATTCAGACACAGAGCCTGCCTGCTGTAGACAAAATACAGCTTTGACAGGAAATTGAAATTTTCCTGTATTCTCTGACAGTCGTTATTGGCAATTACGTGGCAGGTATTTTTATAAAGGTCGCTGATATATCGGAGCTTTTCCTGAAAATCTGCCTGGCAGTAGTTTACTTCAAGCTCGGTTATAAGACCGCTTCGGTTGAAGAATATTTTTACCATTCTGAAGGTCAGGAAGGTCAATACGCCAAACCCGGCAAAGAAGAACAGGAGCATCAGCAAATCCCATTTTAAGCAATAGAAAAATGCGGACAGCGCCATAGAAGCAAAGGCGTAAACCGACAGGGATATAAAGTTTATATGTTCGGGGAATATAAGCTTATAGCTCATAGTGTCTATCCACAGAATATAGTCGTCACGTGAAGTCAGGAAGGATAAAAAGGACACTATCAGGAAGGTTGTACTGAGCTGTGCCACCATAAGCTCCAGACCGTTTTCACGTACAAAAGGAATAAAGGTTGTGGGAACCGACAGCTCTTTAAGAATTAACCAATATGTGAAGGTGGTTAAAGCCCCTGTCGCAAGAGAAATACCGATATATTTTACGGTAACATCCTGATTACCGGACAAGGTTTTTGATTCATCCATATATTTTTTGAAGCCGGAGCGTTCAAACCTGTTGGAATGCTTCTTATACTTGATTCCGTAGCCTGAATACAGCTTGATGATTTTATCCGATTGCAGACGGATGATTTTGTTGCAAGCCGACGATGCCAGAACGGACTCTGTCACAAGCACAGGAATCAAACACAGGGAAAACCATATTTCCTCGCTGTAAGCCACAAGCTCTTCGGCAAAAAAGCCGCAGGGTATCAATATTGCAAGCTTGACTAAAAACCGACAGAGAAGAGACAGGTGTATGTTGGCGGTGAAATAATATATAACAGTTACAAAGGCTTCCACGCACATTAAAGAAACGACAGCCATAACAGAAATATTGACGTTGTATTTATATTTGAAAACTGCCGCGGTTGTAAGTCCGCAAATGACACCTGTGATAACCGTTGAAAAAACGATACCGAACCGTGTTTCACGGTGCTTTATCATAAGGGATTCGGCAAGAATACCGCGATAGGCATATTCCTCAACGGCACACCGCATATAGGTGAAAATTAAAAAACATATTATGTAATGCAGGGGTCTTAGGGTATATTTTAAAACACAACAATATACAATACTTGCAATAACAAGCAAGGTGGCAGGAACAGCCCAAAGAAGTGCATATTTCAAAGGGGAAGCATCCTGATGACTGCGGAGCTCCTTTGCATGCAGGAAACCGTGAGAAAAACCTGTTTTAATCAAAACGGCGGCGGTTAAAGCAAAACAACCGAAATAAACGAAAAAAACAGAGGACCCCTGTGTAATAAGATTCAGAAAATTACTGTTTAAAATCCCATAATCCTCAGACAATGCACCTGCGTTGTATGTATTTGCAAATAAGATGGCATAATCTCCAAATACCGCAAAAGCTGTAACCAATGCAAAGGCGGCAAGTGCAATCAGGAAGCTTCCTTTCATTGCACTTTTTTTAACAGGAGACTCGGTATTTTTAAATATGTTCCGTTGCAGACTTGTTATTAAAAAATTCATTTGTTACCCTCTTTTATGTAAAAATTTTAAACTCAGTATTTTTTTTCACCCGATAAAATCATCATATTACGGCTGTTTGGCAGAATTTCGTTTTTTTCCACCTCACCCCAAACCGAAGGGTCAACTTCTTCAAAAGAAAGGGAAATCGCCTCGGGAGGACAGCCCCAAAGCTCAAGAAAAACGTCATTGATTTTCTCCGCAACCTTGCGTTTGGTATCATCATCCTTGGGATAGCATTTAATTTTAATATATGGCATATTCATCATCCTTTCATATATCTATTTTACCACTTATTGTATTAAAAGTCAAGAACATATCAATATTTATACGGTTTGGCATAATATTGTAAAAAATTGTCCTTATAATCTATGGCAATGTTCGGCGGATGTGGTATAATAAATATAAAAAACAGCCGCGTTGAGCGGAAACTACGGAGGGATATAAAATGAAAATTCATTTAATAGGAAATGCACACTTAGACCCTGTATGGCTGTGGCGGTGGCAGGAAGGCTTTTCAGAGGTGCTTGCAACCTTCAGAAGTGCACTTGACAGAATGAAGGATTTTGACGATTTTAAATTTACAAGCGCCTGTGCGGTTTATTACGAATGGGTTGAAAGAATAGACCCTGAAATGTTTGAGGAAATCAAAAAAAGAGTGAAAGAAGAAAGATGGAATATAGTAGGAGGATGGTATCTGCAACCGGACTGCAATATGCCGGATGGAGAAAGCTTTGCACGGCATGCACTTATTTCTCAAAGATATTTTAAAGAAAAATTTGGTGTAACTGCAAAAACGGGATATAACGTTGATTCATTTGGTCATAGCGGTAATCTTCCTAAAATTTTAAAAGCGAGCGGATTGGATAACTATGTGTTTATGCGTCCGTCGTATGATGAGCAGGAAAGAGATGAAACACTGTTTATGTGGGAAAGCGATGATGAGTCAAGGGTTTGTGCATATCGTATCCCGTGGTTTTATAATTATGATTTGAGCAGAATGGAGTGTTTTAATCAGTTGCGTGAAAAAGCAGACAGTGAGAATATGGATTTTATGGCATTCTACGGCGTGGGAAATCACGGCGGCGGTCCGACAATTGCTTTAATAGATGCAATAAATAAGCTAAATATAAAGGATATGGTATACTCAACTCCGGATGAATATTTTTCGGAAATTGACAAGGCAAACCTCCCTGTTTTGAAAACAGATTTGCAGCATCACGCACGAGGATGCTACTCGGCTGAAAGCTATGTAAAGATGGCTAATAGAAAATGTGAGCAGAATCTTTTAGCGGCAGAAAAGCTTTGTGTTATGGCAAAAGAGCTTACAGGTGACAAATATCCCGGTAAAAAACTGAAAAAAGCATGGAAAAATGTTCTATTTAATCAGTTCCATGATATTCTTTGCGGTTGTAGCGTAAAGAAAGCATATGAAGATGCGTCATATCAATTTGGTGAAACTATGAGTATAACCGAACAGGCAATGAATGCTGCTATGCAAAAAATTGCGTGGAATATTGATACTCTTGGAGATGAAACGCTTCCATCATATAAATCTCATATTAACTGGAAGATTTGGGAGCACGAGGTGCTTGGAACACCAATTGTCGTGTTTAATCCCAACAGCTGGACAGTCAAAACTGTTACAACTGTTAATTATATGACAAAAAGAGCAACGAATGCTGCGGGGGAAGAAATTCCGTTCCAGATAGTAAGGGGAGATCAGACTAACGGCAATGATAAATATCATACCGCTTTTGCTGCGGAGATACCTGCAATGGGCTATGCGGTTTACAGACTTTTTGCAGAAAAAGAAAGTGAGAAAATGTTTGAAACCGAGATTTCCGTTACGGAATATTATATTGAGAACAGTAGAATTAAGGTTGAATTTGACAGATTTACCGGTGACATTTGTAAATTCTATGATAAGGAAAATGATAAATATATTATTAATAAGTCCTGCAAAGCGGTTTTGCTTGACGATACCGACTGCGACACATGGGCACATGGTAAGAAAACGCTTGGCGAAACAGTCGGAAGGTTTGATACACCTGAGTTTAAGGTAATTGAAGAAGGACCTGTCAGAGGGATACTTCGTGTAATTACCGGGTACAATAATTCTACCCTGCAGAGGGATTATGTGATAGTAGCGGACAGCACGGAAGTAAGAGTTAAAGTTAAAGCCGATTTTCATGAGGAACATAGGGTGTTAAAGCTTACGTTCCCGATGACCGATGAAAAGGTTACTGCAAAAATCCCTTATGGAAGTATTGCAAAATGCGGATACACCGGAGAAGAGCCTTGCGGAAGCTGGATAGCAAGCGGAAGTGTATGTATTGCTAGTGACTCGAAATATGGTTATGACACCGAAAACGGAGAAATGAGATTAACGGTGCTTCGTAGTGCAATCTATGCCGACCATTTCGGAAACAGAGATGAATTCTGCGAATTTATGGAACAGGGCATAAGTGAATTTGCATATTCGGTATTTCCGTATACAACAGATTCGGAGGCGGAAAAGAAAGCAAGTGAGTTGAATTTTATACTTCCGAATATTATGGGTAGCTTCCATAAGGGGGAATTGCCTGAGGTTATAAGCTGCTTTGAATGTAAAAACGAAAATATTATAGCGACAGCTGTAAAGCAATCAGAGGACTCGGAAGAAATAGTTTTAAGAGCTTATGAAACAGACGGCAAGAATACCGAGGCAAAAATTAAATTATTTGGCAAAGAGATAAAAACGAAATTTTCTCATAATGAAGTAAAGACATTTAAGGATGTAAAAGAAGTTAATATGGTTGAGTGGTAAGGAGTGACGGTAAATAGAATTTGATATAGACGGCACAAAATGTGCTGCCCGTTCTTCTGGACTTGATTTGTACCTTGGCATAATTAAGACCTCCAAAATGATATTTTCATTATATATCATTTTGGAGGTCTTTTAAAGACTTTACACGAAATTCGGGATAGTCTCCGGCGAGCTCCCGTATTTTCCCTGCGGGGTCTTTGAACGCACCGTCTCCATATACCATAACCTCGAAAATTTTTTCTGTACGTTTTTTAAACTGTTTCTGAAAAGCCTCTTTTGTTTACTGTTTGGGCAGTATAATTGTATCTTCAAGAATTTTGTGATAATATCTTACGGTGGATTCGTATAATTTTACAAATCGCTTATTACCCATTTTCCGTTCAGGTAAGAATTTAATTGCGGCATATACCTTGCTTCCGGGGATAACGCCTACCACCTCTGCGAAATTCGTATTTGAAATATCAACGGCAATGGCGTGACCCTCATTGTCATATAAAATGCGGTCCTCTGCTATATTGTATTGCTGAACCAAATCATCAATAACCGTAAATACGGCCATATTGACATATCTTTCAATCAGCTCGCCGCTGACCAATGCGACAGAAGGGTCGCCTTCACCCATCTCAATATCAAATTTCGTAATAGAGGTTTGAGTCATCTGAATATTTTCGCCGCCGTAGTTTAAATTCACAAAGGTTGCGGTATTATGACCGTCACCGTCAACGTCCTCGGCGAAGCTTCCCAAAAGCTCCGAAACCTCATACGGATGCGTAGTCATAAGAGGCATTTTGCCTAAATGTATCACATTAACATCGGGGTCGATTCTGGTTACACAACCGTAAATAGTGCTTATTAAAAGAACTAAGGCGGTTATGCCGATTATGGAATGTACTTTGTAGTAAAACCAAAAATTCTTCCAGAAATCCTTTGAATTCATTTTGTAAATCTCGGTAAAATTCTTATCCATTTTTTATCTCCTGTTTAAATATTTTCCCCAATTATATGTTACCACAGCCGAGGTTCGATGTCAAGGTTTTTTTGTTATTTATTGCCGAAACAGCACATAAAATAAACATAAATCCTGCAGCAAAGGTGTATCGGGGCTGTACCTCTATGAGCATAAGCCCGAAATGAAAGACCGGCAGGGTTAAAGAAAACAGGAGAGTATCATAATTTTTTAATCCCTTAATACTGCCGGCGAGGGCAAGGGTCAACAAAATTATATGATAAATATAACAGAGGATATAAAGGAGGCTTGCGTGTCTGCTGCCCTCAGCAGAAAGGTACACACTGCCGAAAGCGCCGTTTTCCCATAAAACCGAGCTTTTTTTAATGAAAAGAGATATTAATTCGCCCTTATGTGCCGATAGCCTCCGCAACAATTTTTCTTTGGCAATTTGTGCCGTCAGGCGGCGGCTTCGACCTGTTTGAAGGAAAATATTTCTGTCATCTTGAGAGAACATTCCGCCCGTATCAAAGTTGAAGCCTATAAGGACGGAGGTGATTACAGGCTCGGAATATTCGCCTCCGACATATTCGGTTATTCCACCGAGATACAGCCCGTAGGCGGCTGATTTTGCGGTGATAAGATATGCAAGAAAAAGAACAAGACAGCAAAAGAGCTTTTTTCGTTTTTTTAATATGAGTATGACGTATATAAGATACGCCGTCATATAAAATATCCCGACACCGCGAAAAAAGGACCCGACTCCAAGGAATATTCCGCTTAAACAGACGGAAATCAGACAAGGCTTAAGACTCGCCTGATTTCTGCTTTTTAACAGAAAATATACGGAAAAAATAAAAAACGGCATAGCAAAATTCTCTGTGGCAAAGGTGGTAGTATAGAGGATATGAGCAGGGGAGAGGGCGAAAAACAAAGCGGCAAAAATACCTCCGCGGCTTCCTGCAACCTCTTTTCCCGCAAGAGCTATGGCATATACGGATAAAAGAGAAAAAATCAAATTAAATATTTTAACGAAAAAAAGATTTTCACCCAAAAGCCTGAATATCAGCGAAAGCACAGCCGTGTATCCCGTCAAATGGGGGAATCGGGCTATATAGCTGTCTGCGGCAAACCCCCAAAGGTCACCACGTGATGCCGCCATAGCCGCATCAATGAGAGTTTTGTAGTCATCTGCAGGTGCGATGGTAATAAACCGAAGAGCTGCTGCCCGAAGGATAGCCGCAACCGCCAATATTACCGCAAAAGCAGATGCAATGCCCTTTGCAAAAGAAATCTTTTTGCCGCCGAAATAAATAAAACCCGCAATGACGGCGGCAGGCACCGCCCAAAGGGTATTTTTAATATATAAAACAGGCATTTTTAAGTTTAAAATAAGTATAAACCCCAAAAACAGCATAAAAATTATGTTAACCGATTTTTTTAAGAAAATTTCCACTCGGATTTGACCTCCCATAGCGGCGTACAGCCTTTAATCCGTGCAAAAACGGTATTGCACATATTTATAATGCCAAATAATATTAAAATAATTCCGGAAGGATATTGGGTTGCTACAGCAACCCCCGGCGATATAAATTCCTGACAGAATTTGCGATATGTGCTTTGTACGCGATATACCTTCGGTGCGATATGTCCCTTCGGAACGAGGGAGGAATTTGCAAAACAACTAGGGAAAGTCTAAACCCTTAGGGCTTGTGCAATAGGCACGAGCCTTTTTCTTGTGCATATCGGAGAAAATAAGAAAAATATACCCAATATATTGAAAAATCAACTAAAATATGATATTATATATAATGTGTAAAAATAGGAAGAGATATAATACGGATGTGGCAGATACAGCAGGAATACTTCGTATAATTCAATTCATACCTC
>JAZSKI010000052.1:0-30706 GCA_045534775.1 Clostridia bacterium
TAAGGAAGCCAATGAAACAGGATATTGGCTTGAATTGTTGTTCAAAACGAATTATATTACCGAAAGTGAATACAAAGCGCTCGATTCTGCTTGCACGGGTATTCGAGGGATGCTTATTTCTTCTATAAATACTGCAAAAGAAAACAGAGATGGTAATCTCACCGATAAATAAGAATTTGACGAGGTATGATATATGAAAAATCTAAAACTATTTTTCTCGGCATTAACAGTAGCATTTGGAATATTAGGCTTAACAAAGGCTCTTTCAACAGATATTACAATGCCGATAATGTTCGTTTGTTTAGCAACGACAATGTTTATAACATCCAAAGAATACAAGGATAAACAGCAAAAAAGCACAGCAGTCTATTTCTTGTTGTTGGGAATATTCTTGTTGATTGTGACTGTCTATAATGTTGCTTCATTGATTTGGGGCATATAAAAGACCAATTCCAATTTGTCGAACGGTTGAGCTACGCATCAGATCGCTTTTCTTACCTACATTTACGCACCGTTATGCTGTTCTCCCACCACTAAAGAACACACTTTTGTGGGGTATCGCGCGAAATATCGGGAAATCAAGAAGGTGCTCCAAAAACACAGGAGGAATTTATTCAAAGGTATTGCACATTTGCGAATATTCTGCTGTCAAACCCATATATCATGGGACTTTGCTGCACACAGCTTTATGATGTTGAGCAAGAACAAAATGGTCTGTATTATTATGACAGAACTCCAAAATTTGATGATGAAACTATGGCAAAGCTTAAATCAGCGATGACTAAACGAGCAGAAATAGAAAAATAAGCAGTAATTGTCCGGTTTTATTTCGCATTTGCTGCAAGAAATTATTTCATATCGGACAGAGTGGGATATTTCACTAAAACTACGCGGAATCTAAACCATTTGGCTCTTTCAAAGAAGCATCGACTTTGTCGGTGCTTTTTTCATTGAAATTTGTCTTATTCAGACAGTCGAAGGAGATGTCAACGGATAGTCTTATTCGCCATTTCTGAACTGTAAATATTTTACAAATTTCTTAACAGCGAGCAAGGCTCTTTTTTTGTCCCTAAAAGCAATGCCGATTTTTCTGTATGCAGCTACATCAAGCTCCTTTACAACTATTTTATATGGTATTCTTCGCAAGATTAACTGCGGAAGTATTGCGATACCAAGAC
Organism: Clostridia bacterium; assembly: GCA_045534775.1. GTDB lineage: Bacteria > Bacillota > Clostridia > RUG12999 > RUG12999 > JAZOTK01. The sequence continues at coordinate 1,179 of JAZSKI010000052.1, forward strand.
CACCCTCCACCATTGACATAACGGCATAATCATCCCAGGTTGTAAAATGTACATTTGGGGTTATGTTGTTTCTTTCAAATATTTCCGAAATTTCCGCTTTTGCCCCTTTTTCCAAAAGCATAAAAGGATAGTCGTATAATGATTTTACGGGGAATTTATCACATTCAGCAAGCGGATGATTTTCTGGCAAAACAACAAATAATTTATCTTCTTCCAAAAATTCAGTTTCAAATTCTCCTGTTGTTGGTAATCTCAAAAAACCTATATCAACTCTGCCTGTTTTTATCCATTCTTCAATTTCGGTATAATCTCCGAGCAGAAGCTCGTAGTCCATATTAGGGTAGTCCTTTTGAAATTCTTTAATAATGTTAGGCAACCAATGTGTCGCAACAGATGAAAATGTACCTGTGCGTATAAGCCCTGATTCAAGTCCGTTTATTTCATCAATCTGTTCCTGCAAACGATTAAATTCATTGCATACGCTCTGTGCAATGGGAAGTATTCTCATTCCGTCAGATGTCAGCTTTACTCCTGTTCGGTTTCTTTCAAGCAAAGATATATTCCATTCTTTTTCTAAATTATTTATCATACGACTTATGCCCGATTGAGAATAATTTAAAACCTCCGCCGCCTTTGTAAAGCTTCCGTATTCAACTGTTTTAATAAATGCTAAATATTTTTGGGTGTTTGTCGACTCTATTTATATTATATCATTCCAAAATTCCTTCTGCAAAGTTGTGGCATATACTTGATTTTGGAATGTCGGTATGCTATAATATTAATATATAAATATATTTTCGAAAAAGCTATGGTTTAAATAAATTGCGTTATACGAAGGTATAGAAGATAAAAAGAAGTATTATTGTGTGAAAGGAATGGTTTTATGCAGCGGTCAAGCGGTGTACTGATGCACATATCGTCGCTAAACGGTGAATTTTCCGTGGGGAGCTTCGGAAACGAAACAAAAAGATTTATTGATTATTTAAGTGAAAATGGGTTTACCTGGTGGCAGGTGCTTCCTTTCTGTCCCGTAGACGAGTGTAATTCTCCCTATAAATCTCACGGGGCGTTCGGAGGAAATCCTTTCTTTGTAGACCTTAATATATTATACAGCAAAGGGCTTATAACCGAAGAAGAAATAAATGCCGCAAAGCAGCTGCAGCCTTACAGCTGTGAGTTTGAAAGATTAAACAACGAAAGAACAGCCCTTTTGAAAAGTGCTTCAAAGAGAGTGAAGGACAAGACTGAGATAGAAAAATTTATTGCAGAAAGACCACACATTAAAGAGTTTTGCGATTTTATGGCACTTAAAACTGCCAACGGAGAAATCTCATGGAATTTATGGGAAACCTCTGAGGCGGATCCGGAAATCATATTTTTGTGGGAATTTATACAATATGAATTTTTTAATCAATGGGCAGAAATAAAAGAGTACGCCAATTCTAAAGGAATAAAAATTATGGGCGATATACCTATCTATGTATCCCACGACAGTGCAGATGTATGGGCAAACAAGGATTTGTTCCTGCTCGATGAGGACGGTACGCCTTCCTGCGTTGCAGGAGTTCCGCCTGATTATTTTTGCGAGGACGGTCAGCTTTGGGGAAATCCTATCTATGATTGGGAAAAGATGAAAAAAGACGGGTTCTCATGGTGGAAAGACAGAATAAATCATATGCTGACTATGTTTGACGGTGTAAGGATAGACCATTTCAGAGGAATTGAGGCTTACTGGAGCGTGCCCGCTGCTGCGAAAACTGCGAAAGAAGGAGAATGGAAAAAAGGACCTGGTATGGATTTGATTTGTGCCCTTCAGGAAATTCAAGGAGATAAACTCATTGTAGCGGAGGACTTAGGGATTATTACAAAGGAAGTGGAGGAGCTTGTAAAGAAAAGCGGATTTCCGGGTATGAGGGTACTGCAGTTCGGTTTCCTGGGCGAGCATAACAGCCCCCACATGCCTCATAATTACTGCGAAAATTCTATAGCCTATACGGGTACTCACGACAATAACACCCTTTTGGGCTATGTCTGGGAATTGAACGAAAAACAAAGAGCCGCTTTGCTTGAATATTGCGGTTTTGACGGTGAAAATTGGGATAATTGCTATGACAGCATACTCAGAATGGTTTATGCCAGCCATGCAAGAACGGTAGTTTTCCCCATTCAGGATTTGCTGGGCTATGGCTCAGATACAAGATTGAATGTGCCGGGCAGGGCAGAAAATAACTGGCAGTTCAGAGTAACGGCTGAACAGCTCAGAGGGATAAATTGGAGCAAATTCAAAAAATGGAACAGCATTTACGGAAGATAAGTGTGTTGGATTTTTAAATAAGCAGATGAGGGTTTTGATAATTGTATAATTTTAGCATAATATGAAAAAATAATGGCAGAGTTCTTTGACTCTGCTATTATTTTTTGAAGGGATTGAATATTATGGGATTTATATTCAGTATAATTGCCGGTGCGGCAATGAGTATTCAGGGAGTTATGAATACAAGGTTAAGTGATAAAATAGGACTTTACGAATCTAATGCCTATGTTCAGGGCACGGCGTTCATTCTGTCGCTGATAGCGGCTTTTATTCTGGGGAAGGGGGATTTTTCTCAGATAATGACAGCAAAACCTCTCTATTTGTTTGGAGGAGTACTGGGGCTTGTTATAACGGTTACGGTAATGCTGGGAATAGGAAACCTGTCACCTACCGTTGCAATTTCTACCATATTAATATCTCAGCTGACGGTGGCGGCGCTTATTGATGCCTTTGGCATTATGGAAAGCGAAAAGGTGGTTTTCGGCTGGTCAAAATTCATAGGTCTTGCCCTGATGATAGGGGGAGTGCTCATTTTCAAGAAAAATTAGGTAATATCATATAAAAATGCACAAAAATAAATATAAACTTTCTTAAATTTTATATAAAATTCATATTGCAGAAAATTGGGAAATGTGATATAATTAAAGGGCTGTGACTAAAGGCGGTCGTGGAAGCGGGAGGTTGCACTCGAACTCTGTGTTCGGGAATTTCCGTGGAGATTTGTCCGATTTTAAACCGGGCGGCGAGTCACTGTACACAAAAGCAAACGTTATTTTTGGGTTTGGGGTAACTATGCCCCGGCTTATTGCGTTGTGTGCCCGGAGACATAATTTGACTCCGGGTTATTTTGAAGGGTGAGCATGACACACCCGGATTAGTGTGCAGAAATTTGTTTGTCGCAAGCACTGGGCAGCTAAAAAATATTATCAGGAGGCGACAGTACTATGGCAAGTACACAAAAAATGAGAATAAGACTTAAGGCGTATGACTCTACTCTTATAGACCAGTCAGCTGCTAAAATAGTTGACACTGCTAAGAGAACGGGCTCTAAAGTTTCCGGTCCTATACCCCTTCCTACAAAGAAGGAAATTGTTACAATTCTTAGAGCTGTACACAAGTATAAGGATTCCAGAGAACAGTTTGAACTTCGTACGCACAAAAGATTAATCGACATCATTGCACCGGCAGCTAAGACGGTAGAAGCTCTTAAGAGACTTGATTTACCTGCAGGTGTTGAAATCGAAATCAAATTAGTATAAGAAACAAATATCCGAAAGGATTTTGTATACCAGAAAGGCATACGGGTCATGAGTATGGCATTTCCGGTCAAGTTGGCGAAAAAAACGTCAACCAATAACCAAATGGAGGTGTAAAGGAAGAATGAAAAAGGCAATTTTAGGAAAAAAACTCGGCATGACACAGCTTTTCACCGAAGAAGGCAAGATGATTCCTGTTACAGTTGTTGAAGCAGGTCCTTGCGTAGTAGTTCAGAAGAAAACTGTTGAGGCCGACGGTTACGAGGCCGTTCAGTACGGTTTTGGTGACAAGGCTGAGAAGAAAATGAATAAACCTATGAAGGGTCATTTCGACAAAGCCGGCGTAGCTTACAAAGCATACCTCAAAGAATTCAGACTTGATGATGTATCTTCTTTAAACGTAGGTGACGTTGTTAAGGCGGATATCTTTGAAGCAGGCGAAGCGGTAGACGTAACAGGTAAATCCAAAGGTCACGGCTTTAGTGGTACAATCAAGAGATGGGGCACACACAGAGGTCCTATGACTCACGGTTCAGGCTATCACAGAGGCGTAGGCTCAATGGGTGCTTGTTCAGACCCTTCAAGAGTGTTTAAGGGTAAGAAACTCCCGGGTCATTACGGTAATGAGAGAGTTACAGTTCAGAACCTTGATGTAGCTAAGGTTGACGCTGAAAGAAACCTTATATTGGTTAAAGGCGCAATCCCCGGACCTAAGGGCGGCTTAGTATATATCAGAAGCTCAGTTAAGGCTGGCAAGTAATAAATTTAACCGAAAGGAGGATATACGATGCCTAGCATAGCAATACTTAATATGAAAGGTGAAAGCGTTGGTACAATGGAACTCAGCGAACAGGTTTTCGGTGTTGAAGTTAACGAAAGCGCTATTCATCAGGTAGTAGTTAATTATTTAGCAAATCAGAGACAGGGTACACAGAGCACAAAAACTCGTACCGAAGTTAGAGGCGGAGGCAGAAAGCCTTGGCGTCAGAAGGGCACAGGCCGTGCAAGACAGGGTAGCATTCGTGCTCCTCAGTGGACAGGCGGCGGCGTAGCTCTCGGACCTAAGCCACGTGATTACAGATTCAAGCTTAATAAGAAGCTGAGACAGCTTGCTATGAGATCAGCTCTCACAAGCAAGGTACTAAACGGCGAGCTTATAGTTCTTGATGATATTAAGGTTGATGAAATCAAAACTAAGACAATAGTTTCAATGCTTAAGGAAGTAAATGTTGAAAAGGCTCTTATCGTTATGCCCGAGCACAACGAAGCAGTTTATAAATCAGCAAGAAACATCCATGGCGTAGAAGCAACCTTTGTTGATACATTGAATGTATATTCAATTATTAAATATGATTATATGGTAGTAACAAAAGAAGCTATATCAAAACTTGAGGAGGTGTATGCATAATGACAGCACATGATATTATCAGAAAGCCTATTATAACTGAAAAGAGCATGGCTCAGATGCAAGAAAGAAAATACACCTTTGAGGTTGATAAGAGGGCTAATAAAATCCAGATAAAACAGGCTATTGAGGGAATTTTCGGCGTTAAAGTTGAAAGTGTTAACACAATGAATGTTTTGGGAAAATATAAGAGAATGGGCGCAAATATCGGTAAAAGAGCAGATTGGAAAAAAGCTATCGTGACATTAACTGCAGACAGCAAGACAATCGAGTTCTTCGATGGTATGGCGTAATTCAGGAGGGAGAAAGTTATGGCTATAAGAAAATATAAACCAACCTCTCCGGCCAGAAGATTTATGACGGTATCTACTTTCGAGGAGATTACAACAAATATTCCGGAGAAATCACTTCTTGAACCTATCAAAAAGAACGCCGGCAGAAACTCTTACGGCAGAATCACAGTTCGTCACAGAGGCGGCGGCGAAAGAAGAAAATACAGAATTATAGATTTCAAGAGAAACAAAGACGGTATCAAAGCTACAGTTATGACAATCGAATACGATCCTAACAGAAGTGCTAATATCGCACTTGTACAGTACGAGGACGGCGAAAAGAGATATATCTTAGCTCCTCTCGGACTTACAGTAGGAACAGTAATTGAATCAGGCGAAGGTGCTGATATCAAAACAGGTAACGCACTTAGACTTGCAGATGTGCCCGTAGGTACTTTGATTCACAATATTGAGCTTGTACCCGGCAAAGGCGGTCAGCTTGTAAGAAGTGCCGGCGGTGCTGCACAGCTTATGGCTAAGGAAGGCAAGTACGCTCAGGTAAGACTTCCCTCCGGTGAGGTTAGACTTGTAAGAATAGAATGTAAAGCAACTATAGGACAGGTTGGCAACATCGACCACGAAAACGTTTCAATCGGTAAGGCAGGTCGTAAACGTCACATGGGCATCAGACCTACAGTTCGTGGTGTTGTAATGAACCCTAACGACCATCCACACGGTGGTGGTGAAGGTAAGTCACCTATCGGACGTCCGAGCCCTGTTACTCCTTGGGGTAAACCTGCACTCGGTCTGAAGACACGTTCTAAGAAGAAAGCATCTAACAAGTACATTGTTAAATCAAGAAAGTCTAAGTAATATAAGGAGGAAAGGATAATGAGCAGATCTCTTAAAAAAGGACCTTTTGTCCATGAAAAACTCCTTGCACAGGTTGTCGAACTTAACGAATCAGGTAAGAAGACAGTTTTGAAAACATGGTCAAGAGCATCAACTATATTCCCTGAAATGGTAGGACACACAATTGCTGTTCATGATGGACGCAAGCACGTTCCTGTATACGTTACTGAGGATATGGTTGGTCACAAGTTAGGCGAATTCGCGCCTACACGTACCTTTAAAGGACATTCAGGTTCAAAAACAACTGTAAGATAATCTATAGAGGTTATGTTGTTATAAAGAAAGGAGGAGCGAGGCATGGAAGCACGTGCAACACACAGATATGCCCGTATTTCACCGCGTAAAGTGAAAATAGTTAATGACCTTATCAGAAATAAACCGGTTGGCGTAGCAATGGGAATTTTGAAGAATACGCCTAAGGCAGCTTCTGAATTGTTAATAAAAGTATTAGCGTCTGCAGTAGCAAACGCAGAAAACAATTTTAATATGGATGTTGATAAATTATACGTTTCGGAGGCATACGCAAACCCCGGTCCCATACTCAAAAGGATAATGCCCAGAGCACAGGGAAGAGCGTTCCGCATTAACAAACGTACAAGTCACATTACATTAGTAGTAAAAGAAAGAGAAGAATAAGGAGGTGTAACGATTGGGTCAGAAAGTACATCCACACGGTCTCAGAGTTGGAGTTATAAAAGATTGGGATTCTAAATGGTATGCAGGTAAGAAAGATTTCGGTAATAACCTGGTAGAGGACGTTAAAATCAGAAAGTTTATAAAAGAAAAGCTTTTCCTTGCCGGCGTTCCCAAAATAGAAATTGAACGTAAAGTTAATAAGGTATTTATTAATATTCATGCAGCAAAACCCGGTATCGTAATCGGTAGAGGTGGAGCTGAAATTGAAAAGCTTAAGAAAGAGCTTATTGATATGGTAGGCAAAGATGTTGCAATCAACATCATCGAAGTAAAAAGCCCCGATGTAAATGCTCAGCTTGTTGCTGAAAACATCGCTGCACAGCTTGAAAAGAGAATATCCTTCAGACGTGCAATGAAATCTGTTATGGGCAGAGCAATGAAACTGGGTGCTAAAGGTATAAAAACCTCTGTATCAGGTCGTTTGGGCGGTGCTGAAATAGCTCGTTGCGAACATTATCATGAAGGTACTATTCCTTTGCAGACATTAAGAGCTGACATAGACTACGGCTTCTATGAAGCAGATACAACCTATGGTAAACTCGGCGTTAAGGTTTGGATTTACAAAGGTGAGGTTCTTCCTGAAAGTAAAAAAGCGCCTAAGGCAGAAGGAGGAGCAAAATAATGTTAATGCCTAAAAGAGTTAAATACCGTAGAGTGCACAGAGGCAGACTCAAAGGAAAAGCTACTCGCGGTAACGTAATAAACTACGGTGATTTTGGTATAGTAGCATTAGAACCGGGCTGGATAACAAGTAACCAGATAGAAGCAGCCCGTATTGCAATGACAAGATATATTCGCCGTGGCGGTAAAGTTTGGATAAAAATATTCCCTGACAAACCGATAACAGAAAAACCTGCTGAAACTCGTATGGGTAGCGGTAAAGGTTCTCCTGAATATTGGGTTGCAGTAGTAAAACCGGGCAGAGTATTGTTCGAGGTTGCAGGCGTATCTGAAGAAGTTGCAAGAGCAGCTATGACACGTGCAATCCATAAGTTGCCCATCAAATGTAAATTTGTTGTCCGTCAGGACGCAGGAACGGAAGGTGACGCGTAAATGAAAATTGAAAAGTTACGTGATTTAACAGCTGACGAACTTACTCTTAAATTAAAAGAGCTTAAAGTAGAGCTGTTCAATCTTAGATTTCAACATGCCACCAACCAATTGGATAATCCTATGAAAATGGTGGAAGTTAAGAAAACAATCGCCAGAGTTAAAACTATTTTGCGTGAAATTGAACTTAAAGAAACCGTTTAATGCGAGTAGTTTGAGAAAGGAGGATTTTTAGCTGTGGAACGTAATTACAGAAAAACAAGAATAGGCACAGTTGTCAGTGATAAAATGGATAAGACAATCGTAGTTGCTATTGCTTATAACGTAAAGCATCCTTTGTACGGCAAGATTGTAAAAAGAACTTATAAATTAAAGGCACATGACGAAAACAACGCATGTGGTATAGGAGATAGAGTAAAAGTTATGGAAACAAGACCTCTTTCTAAGGATAAGAGATGGAGACTTGTTGAAATAATGGAAAAAGCTCAGTAATTTTAAATGTAAATAGGAAGGAGTGGACTTATCATGATCCAACAGCAAACACTTCTTAAAGTTGCAGATAACACCGGTGCAAAAGAGCTTATGTGCATCAGAGTACTTGGTGGCAGCGGAAGAAAGTATGCGGCAATCGGCGACGTTGTGGTAGCTTCTGTTAAAAAGGGTACACCCGGTGGAGTTGTTAAAAAAGGCGACGTTGTAAAGGCTGTTATTGTTCGCTCAGTTAAAGGAGCACGCCGTGCAGACGGTTCGTATATAAGATTCGATGAAAACGCTGCGGTAATTATCAGAGATGACAAAAACCCGAGAGGTACACGTATCTTTGGTCCAGTAGCAAGAGAGCTTAGAGATAAAGAATATATGAAAATTTTATCACTTGCTCCGGAAGTACTTTAAAGAGGGAGGCAAGCTTAAAATGAGTAAATTTCATTTAAAGTCCGGCGATGAAGTAGTAGTTATTACCGGTAAAGATAAGGGTAAAAAAGGAAAAATAATTTCAGTAGACCCCAAAAACGGTAAAATACTTGTTGAAAAAGTAAACATGGTTATTCGTCATTCAAAACCACGCCGTCAGGGCGAAACGGGCGGACGTCTTGAAAAAGAATCCCCCATTTACGGCAACAAGGTAATGCGTATTTGTCCTAAATGCGGCAAACCTACCCGTATAGGCAGAAAAGTTTTGGAAAACGGCGAAAAATCAAGATACTGTAAAAAATGTCTTGAAATTATAGATTAATGACCGTCGAAAGGAGGTAATCAGACAATGGCAAGACTTAAAGAGAAATATTTAAGTGAGGTTGCACCGGCGCTGATGAGCAAATTTGAATACAAAAGCACGATGCAGATACCTAAATTAGATAAGATAGTTATTAACATAGGTATGGGTGAAGCTAAAGACAATCCCAAAGCTATAGATGCAGCTTTGGCAGACCTTTCTGCTATAACAGGACAGAAACCTGTTATAACAAAAGCTCGTAACTCTGTTGCTAACTTCAAACTGCGTGAAGGTATGAATATCGGTGTAAAGGTTACACTTCGCGCTGAACGTATGTATGAATTTTTGGACAGATTGTTCAATGTGGCACTTCCACGTGTAAGAGACTTCAGAGGTATTAATCCCAACTCTTTTGACGGTAGAGGTAACTACGCATTGGGCATAAAGGAACAACTTATTTTCCCTGAAATCGAATATGATAAAATCGATAAAATCAGAGGTATGGATATAATTATGGTAACAACTGCTAAAACAGATGAAGAAGCACGTGAGCTTTTAAGCTTAATGGGTGCTCCGTTTAGCAAGAACTGAGAGGAGGCAAAAAGAAATGGCTAAAAAGGCTATGGTATTAAAACAACAGAGGACGCCGAAATTCTCGACAAGATATTATAACAGATGCAAGATTTGCGGAAGACCTCATGCTTATCTCAGAAAGTTTGGTATTTGCCGTATCTGTTTTAGAGAATTGGCTTACAAAGGTCAGATTCCCGGCGTTAAAAAGGCAAGTTGGTAATGCTTTACCATAAGGAAGGAGGTAAACAAGATGCAAATAACTGATCCTATTGCAGATTTGCTTACAAGAATAAGAAACGCAGCAAGCGCAAAACACGACACAGTTGATGTGCCTGCTTCAAACCAGAAAAAGTCTATAGTAGAAATTCTCGCTGAAGAGGGTTATATAAAGAGCTATCAGTTAATCGAAGATAACAAACAGGGTATCATAAGAATTACACTGAAGTATGGTGCTAATAAGTCCAAGGTTATATCCGGTCTTAAAAGAGTCAGCAAACCCGGTCTCAGAATATACGCAGGCAAAGACGAGCTTCCTAAGGTTATAAGAGGTCTCGGGATTGCTGTTATATCTACATCCAAGGGTATAATGACAGATAAAAAGGCAAGAGAGCTTGGTATTGGCGGCGAAGTATTGGCATATATCTGGTAATTAAAAATAACAAAAAAATAAAATCAGGGGGAAACGTGAACCAAAGGTTACACTCAATCACCCCGGGAGGTGCGTAAAATGTCAAGAATAGGCAGAATGCCGATAGATATACCTGCGGGTGTAGATGTAAAAATCGGCAAAAACAACGAAATTACTGTAAAAGGCCCTAAGGGGACTCTTACAAAATCACTTCATCCTGACATGATAATCAAGGTTGAAGGCAACGTAGCTACAGTTACAAGACCTTCTGAAGAGAAAATGCATAAAGCATTACACGGTCTTACAAGAACACTGTTAAACAATATGGTTGAAGGTGTATCTAAAGGCTTCTCTAAAGAGCTTGAAGTAAACGGTGTAGGTTACAGAGCGCAGAAACAGGGCAAGAAGCTGGTTTTAAACTTAGGCTTTTCACATCCTGTAGAAATGGAAGAAACAGCTGGTATAACAATAGATGTTCCTTCTCCCAACAAAATTATAATCAACGGTATCGACAAACAGGAAGTTGGTCAGTTCGCTGCTGTTGTAAGAGAAAAGAGACCACCTGAACCCTACAAAGGAAAGGGTATCAGATACGTTGACGAATACGTGAGACGTAAAGAAGGTAAAACAGGCGGTAAAGGTAAGAAATAAAGAAAGGAGGAAGTAAACAATGATTAGAAAACCCTGTAGTAATGTGGCAAGAGTAAGACGTCACAAACGTGTAAGAAAATTAATCAAAGGCACAACAGCTCGTCCCAGACTCTGTGTGTTCAGAAGTGCAAAACATATTTATGCACAGATAATTGACGATACAGTAGGTAACACATTGGTATCTGCCTCCACATTAGAGAGCAGTTTTACCGGTAATGGCGGAAATAAAGAGGCAGCTCACGCAGTTGGTAAGTTAATAGCTGAAAAAGCTTTGGAAAAAGGTATAAAGCAGGTAGTATTTGACCGTGGCGGCTATATTTACCACGGAAGAGTAGCAGAGCTTGCCAACGGTGCGCGTGAAGGCGGCCTTGAATTCTAATAAGAAGGAGGGGAACTATAGTGCAGGAAATTTTAGATACAAACGGTTTGGAATTACAAGAAAAAGTAGTTAGCATAAAACGTGTAGCAAAGGTTGTAAAGGGTGGTAGAACCTTCCGTTTTTCGGTACTTGTTGTAGTAGGTGACGGAGCAGGTCATGTTGGTTACGGTAACGGTAAAGCGGCAGAAATACCCGAAGCAGTAAGAAAAGCTATAGAAGATGCTAAGAAGAATTTAGTAACAGTACCTATGGTAGGAACAACAATTCCTCATGAAACAATCGGTAAATCAGGTGCAGGTGAAGTTCTTATGAAGCCTGCAGGTCCCGGTACCGGTGTTATCGCAGGAGGTGCAGTTCGTGCAGTTCTCGAACTTGCCGGCATAAGAGATATAAGAACAAAATGCTTGCGTTCAAATAATCCGAGAAACGTGGTGAGTGCTACCATTGAAGGACTTGCTAACTTAAACAGTGCGAGTGATGTTGCTGAAAGACGTAACAAAACCGTTAAAGAACTTTTAGGTTAAGGAGGGGCTGAAAAATGGCTAAATTGCAAATAACACAGATAAAAAGCTCCATTGGCTGCAAAAAAGACCAGATAGCAACACTGAAAGCATTAGGTCTTAAAAAGATAAGAGATGTTGTTGAGCATGACAACAATCCTCAGATAAACGGTATGGTGCAAAAGGTTATACACCTTGTTGACGTACAAGAAATATAATTGAAGGAGGTGTAACAAATGCGTCTGCATGAATTATCACCCGTTGAAGGTTCAACAAAAGAACCTAAAAGAAAGGGACGTGGACACGGAAGCGGAAACGGTAAAACAGCCGGTAAAGGTCACAAAGGTCAGAACGCTCGTTCAGGCGGTGGTGTAAGACCCGGTTTTGAAGGCGGTCAGATGCCTTTATACAGAAGACTTCCGAAACGTGGATTCATAAACATTTTTGCCAAAGAATATGTAGAGGTTAAACTTGAATCATTAAATACATTTGAAGATGGCACCGAGATAGATGCATTAATGCTTAAAAAAGCCGGTGTTATCAGTAAAGTATGTGATGGCATTGTTGTTTTAGGTAACGGTGAAATTACAAAGAAATTAACCGTTAAAGCAGCGAGATTTACAAAATCTGCTAAAGAAAAAATAGAGGCAGCAGGTGGAAAGGCAGAGGTGATATAAAGTGATTAAGACTTTAGTCAATGCCTGGAGATTACCTGACCTTAGAAAAAAATTACTTTTCACAATGTTTATGCTTGTTATATTCCAGCTCGGAACAGTAATCCCTGTTCCCGGCATCATGAAAGATGCCCTCAAGGAATTAATGGGTATAGGTAGCGGAAGCGGTACGGTATTTGATTTGGTTAACATTATTTCCGGCGGTGCTATGGCGAATGCATCAATATTCGCAATGAGTATTACCCCGTACGTTAACTCTTCAATTATAATGCAGCTTCTGACAGTAGCAATTCCTTCCCTTGAAAAGATTGCAAAAGAAGGCGAAGAGGGAAGAAAAATTATTGGTAAATGGACACGTTATGTTACAGTTATATTGGCGTTTATACAGGCAGCAGGCTTGTATGTTGGTCTTAGCAATGCACAGTCATTGACTAACCCCGGCTTTATGAGCTTTGTAACAATTACATTGTCATTTACAGCAGGTACTGCTTTCCTTATGTGGATAGGCGAGCAGATTACCGAAAAAGGTATCGGTAACGGTATTTCAATTATCATCTTTGCAGGTATCGTAACAAGAGGACCTCAGCTTATTGCAAGCCTCTATGCACTCTTCCTGGAAAAATGGTATATGGCACTTATTATACTTGTTCTTATCCTCGTTGTTGTTGCTTTCGTTGTTACAATTAACGATGCTGAGAGAAGAATACCGGTACAGTATGCAAAGAGAATGGTAGGAAGAAAAATGTACGGCGGTCAAAGCTCACACATTCCCTTCAAAGTATCAATGGCGGGTGTTATTCCTATTATCTTTGCAAGCTCCATCCTTTCCTTCCCGGCTACAATCGCAAGATTGTTTACGTCAGGTGAAGTTGCATGGATAAACAACTTTATGACATCACCTCTTTATGCGATATTATACTTCGTGCTGATTATATTCTTTACATTCTTCTATACAGCTATGATGTATAATCCCATAGAGATGGCTAATAACATAAAGAATAATGGTGGATTTATTCCCGGTATAAGACCGGGTAAACCTACATCTGATTTCATTACAAGGGTAATGAATAAGGTAACAGTTATAGGCTCAATTGCAATTGCTCTTGTAGCAGTATTACCTATTCTTATGAGTAGCGGTAATATGGCGGTTGCTTTCGGCGGAAGTTCACTTCTCATCTTAGTTGGTGTAGCAATTGAAACTTATCGTCAGATTGAATCACAGATGCTGATGAGAAATTACAAAGGCTTTTTAGATTAATATAATCCCACGTGGGATAAATGGATAGAAGGTTTCATAATATGAAAATTGTATTATTGGGTCCTCCGGCTGCAGGCAAAGGCACTCAAGCGGCAATTCTGTCAAAGTTCTATAATATACCGGCAATTTCTACGGGAAGCATAATTAGACATGAGATAGAATCGGGAAGTGATTTGGGACTTAAAGCTACCTCCTATATAGATGCAGGTCAGCTTGTACCCGATGAATTGGTTTTAGCGATTGTCAAAAATCGTATTGCTGCCAATGATTGCAAAAATGGATATATACTTGACGGATTTCCGCGGACAGTCTCTCAGGCAGAAGCTATTGAAGAAATAGGCATTGAGATTAACAAGGCTGTTTTGATTGAAGCGGATGACGATGAGATTGCACTAAGAATTATAGGTAGACGAGAATGTAAAAAATGTGGTGCGGTTTACCATGTGGTATACAATCCACCCAAAGCAGAAGATGTCTGCGATAAGTGTGGCGACAGACTTTGCAAACGTAAGGACGATAATCAGGAAACCGTTCAAAAAAGACTATCCGTTTACCATGGGTTAACAGAACCGCTCAAGACATACTATGAAGAAAAAGGTATTTTAGTGAAAGTTGTGAGCAGAGAAAAGGTTGAAGAAACCACCGAAGCGATGTTTGCAGCATTAGGAGAGCATTATGGTAACAATTAAGTCTTTGAACGAGATAATGCTTATGAAAGATGCAGGCAAAATTTTGGCAGAAACCCTTGAATTACTACGTGAAAACGTGAAAGAAGGAATAACTACCAAACAGCTTGACAAAATTGCTCATGAGTATATTAAAAAACAAAATGCAGTTCCGTCTTTCTTAAACTATAACGGATTTCCGGCAAGTATCTGCGCATCTCTCAACAATGAGATTGTACACGGTATACCGGGAAGCAGAGCTTTAAGAAACGGAGACATAATAAGTATAGATATAGGCGTGTGTTATAAAGGCTATCATACAGATGCCGCAAGAACATACGGCGTAGGCGAAATATCATCTGAGGCCACAAGGCTGATAGAGGTTACAAAACAAAGCTTTTATTTAGGTGTAAATCAGGCGAAATCAGGTAATCGTTTAGGTGATATTTCAGCGGCTATACAAAAGTATGTTGAGGAAAATGGGTATTCGGTAGTAAGGGAGCTTGTAGGTCACGGAATTGGAGCAAATCTTCATGAAGCACCTGATGTGCCAAACTTTGGCACGCCGGGCAGAGGCATAAGGCTGCAAAAAGGAATGACCTTGGCGGTAGAACCGATGGTGAACATCGGAGCAAAAGAAACCCGCACTTTAAAAGACGGTTGGACTTGTGTAACAAAAGACAATTCACTGTCGGCTCATTATGAGAATACGATAGTCATCACAGATGGCGAATGTGAAATAATAACAAAACTTTGAGGTGGTCTTTTTTGGAATTTGCGGAAGGCATGATAATAAAGTCCGTAAAAGGACACGATGCAGGCGAGTATTTCCTTGCAGTTAAAACAGATGAACAGTTTGTATATATTGCAAACGGAAAAACGCGCCGGATAGCTTCTCCGAAAAAAAAGAACAAAAAACACATTGTTGTTACAGATGCAGAAGTACAGAGCTTAGAAGCTTTGACGGATAAAAGCCTCAGAAAGCTGATAAGCAAACTGAAAACAATTTAATCGCCGAAAAGGAGGAATTTTCCTTGGCAAAAGAAGATGTAATAGAATTTGAAGGGACCGTAATAGAGTCCCTGCCGAATGCAATGTTTCAGGTAGAACTGCCAAACGGTCACAGAGTGCTTGCTCATATATCCGGAAAGCTGCGTATGAATTTTATAAAAATATTACCCGGCGATAAGGTAACGATAGAGCTTTCACCCTACGACCTTACAAAAGGCAGAATAACCTGGAGAGCGAAGTAATATTGCATATTTTAAAGGAGGTAACCGAGATGAAGGTTAAACCATCAGTTAAACCTATTTGCGAGAAATGCAAAATAATTAAAAGAAAAGGCAGAGTAATGGTTATCTGCGAGAACCCTAAACATAAACAAAAACAAGGTTAATTTTTAGGGAAGCGGCTGACAAACCGATATGGATTTGTACCCTATAAATAAAACCCCAAACTAAATTTTAGCAGGAGGTGCAAAATCAAATGGCAAGAATAGCGGGTGTAGACTTACCCAGAGAAAAACGTGTAGAAATCGGTCTTACCTATATTTTTGGTATAGGTAATACAAGCGCTGCAAAAATTCTTGCGCAGACAGGTATTAACCCTGATACCAGAGTAAAAGACCTTACAGAAGACGAAGTAGCAAAGCTTAGAGAGGTTATAGACAAAGAATATAAGGTAGAAGGTGACCTTCGCCGTGAAGTAGCACTTAACATTAAGAGATTAATGGAAATCGGTTGCTACCGTGGTGTAAGACACAGAAAAGGTTTACCTGTAAGAGGTCAGAAAACCAAAACTAATGCAAGAACTCGTAAGGGTCCGAGAAAAACAATAGCAAATAAAAAGAAGTAAGGAGGAACGGATAAAATGGCTAAAACAGCTACTAAAAAGACGATTAGAAAACGTCGTGAGAAAAAGCATATTGATAAAGGCGCGGCTCACATCCGTTCAACCTTTAACAATACCATTGTAACAATAACAGATACTGCCGGAAACGCACTTTCATGGGCAAGTGCCGGTGGCTTGGGCTTCAGAGGCTCAAAGAAAAGCACACCGTTTGCTGCACAGATGGCTGCTGAAACTGCGGCTAAAGCTGCAATGGAACACGGTCTTAAAAGCGTAGAAGTATACGTAAAGGGTCCCGGTTCCGGTAGAGAAGCTGCAATAAGAGCGCTGCAAACAGCCGGTCTTGAGGTAAGTATGATTAAAGATAACACACCTATACCTCACAACGGTTGCAGACCGCCCAAAAGAAGACGTGTTTAATTTAAAAAAGGAGGCGAAAGTGCAAGATGGCAAGATATACAGGTGCAGTATGCAGATTATGTCGTAGAGAAGGCGAAAAGCTTTATCTTAAAGGCGACAGATGTTATACAGGCAAATGTGCTATATCAAGGAGAGCATTTGCTCCCGGACAGCATGGTATGGCTCGTAAAAAAATGTCAGAATACGGTATCCAGCTGCGTGAAAAACAGAAAGCAAGAAGATTTTACGGCGTTCTGGAGAAACAGTTTGAAAAGTATTTCATAATGGCAGAAAAAAGAAAAGGTATCACAGGTGAAAACCTGCTTTCAATCCTTGAAAGCAGACTTGACAACGTAGTATACAGATTAGGCTTTGCAATGTCAAGAGCGCAGGCTCGTCAGCTTATCAGACACAGTCACTTTGAGCTCAACGGCAAAAAAGTAAATATCTGTTCAATACTTGTAAAACCGGGTGATGTTGTAAGTCTTAGTGAAAAAAGCTCCGGTGTTGAGCTTATAAAAGCAAGCCTTGAAGCAAACGCTACAAAGGTTAGACCTAAATGGCTTGATTTTGATGCTAACACAGCAACCGGAAAGGTTATAACACTTGCTGCGCGTGATGATATTGATTTACCGATCGCAGAGCATTTGATAGTAGAGCTTTACTCCAAATAATAATTACTGAATTATTCGGTAATGTACCCTCAATAAAGTGAGTGAAAAGAATAAAGTTTATACAAGGAGGGTTTATACGGTATGATAGAAATAAAAAAACCAAGTATAGAACGTGTGGAGTTAAGCCCAGACGGAACTTACGGTAAGTTCGTGGTAGAGCCTCTTGAAAGAGGCTACGGAATGACACTGGGAAATTCCCTTCGCAGAATAATGCTGTCATCTTTGGAAGGTTGTTCGGTAACATCAATTAAAATTGATGGAGTTCAGCATGAAATATCTAAGATTGATGGCGTGAAAGAAGACGTTACAGAGATTGTTCTTAATATGAAACAGCTTATAGTAAAGCTTCACGGCGAAGGACCTGCAACACTGAGAATTGACTATGTAGGCGAAGGTGTTGTACATGCAGGGGATATTCAGACAGGCGACAGCGATGTCGAAATCTTAAACCCCGACCTGCCTATAGCAACATTAAACTCAGACGGTAGACTGTTGATGGATATTACAGTGAATTCCGGAGTAGGTTATGTTCCTGCGGAACGTAACAAGAGTAATTCGGCAATCGGAACCATTCAGGTAGATGCCATATATACACCGGTACTTAAGGTTAATTATTCGGTAGAAAATACACGCGTAGGTCAGATGACCGATTATGACAAACTCACATTGGATGTCTGGACAAATGGCGTGGTAAGACCGGATGATGCAGTAAGCGTAAGTGCAAAGCTGCTCAGAGAATATCTGGATTGCTTTATCGGCTTATCAGATAATCCCGATTCAACAGAAATCGTTGTAGAAAACAACGACAAGGATAACAAGGGAACAGTTCTTATGATGACAATCGAAGAGCTTGACCTTTCGGTTCGTGCATATAACTGCTTAAAACGTGCAGCTATAAACAATGTTGAGGACCTTATTAACCGTAGTGAAGAGGATATGATAAAAGTCAGAAACCTCGGCAGAAAATCTCTTGATGAGGTTATCGGAAAGCTCAATGCTCTCGGACTTGCTCTGCGCAAGGAAGAAGATTAATTTTAAATTGCCTTTTAGGCAAATGCTCATGAAAGGGAGGTATTATAATGCCCGGAACAAGAAAGTTGGGTCGCCCTACAGCGCACAGAGTTATGATGCTCAGAAATCTTGTAACACAGCTTCTGGAAACAGGCAGAATTGTTACAACTGAAGCTAAAGCTAAAGAAATTCGTTCAATGGCTGATAAGATGATAACTTTGGGTAAAAGCAATACATTACACACAAAACGTCAGGCATTAAGCTATATCACAAAAAAAGATGTTGTATTTAAACTTTTTGACGAGATAGCTCCTAAATATGCAGACAGAAACGGTGGCTATACAAGAGTTATAAAAGCCGGCCCCAGACGTGGTGACGCTGCTCCCATGGCGATTATTGAACTTGTTTAATGATTAAATATAAAAAGATGTGTCAAATTTATCATTTGGCACATCTTTTTTGCAGACCTACAGCGATTTTTGCGTATGATTAGAATCCAAAGCAAAGCAAAAAACAACCCCGAAAGTCGTATTTCAGCCGGACTTTCGGGGATTTTAATGCTATATTCGATTATTAATTTAATTTTTCAACTTCGCTTATATCAATGGTACGAACGTGCTCGGTTTTTACCCATACGGTGTCGTTTTTGTGAATAATACCTTGGATTGCGATAGGAATCCAGGTTAGGGAATAGAGCCAGTAAGTTATATAACACAAAAAGAGTCTGAAGTTGAATTCGCGTTTTTCGTAGGTTATAATAAAAGGCATATAGGCAAAGGTGTATATGGTCATTGCTATCATATATACGTTATTACCCTTAAATATATACCAAATCTGGAAAAATCCTATGTTACCGTCAGGGTAACACATCTGAAGCCAACCCATAATTGTGATTACACCGAGAGCAAGAATTTTAAGAGGTTGCATCATATAAACTGCACAGTCTAAAGCGGACATATCACGATTTTTTACGGCACGGTGCAGAAGCTGTCTGGTGAACCGTGATGCCACGTCTGCATGACCCTGCATCCATCTTTTTCTCTGTCTCCAGGACTGTTTCAGGGTAAGAGGTTTTTCGTCAAACACGCAGGCATTATGAGCCCAACCTACCTTTTCACCGTTCAGAGCAAGCTTTGCAGTAAACTCCATATCTTCTGTCAGACAGGTAGCACCCCAGCCTAATTTCTGCAGGAGACCTACGTCAATGGAAAAGCCTGTTCCACTGAGCTGACAGGTAATATTAACATTATATCTTGCTTGCTGGAATATCTTACCTATCATCCAGAAGGATACGCTGTAAGCAGTAGCAATCCAGGAATCGTAAGGATTCTTACTTTCAATATTACCCTGAACCACTTTAAATCCTTTATTATGTTGATTATTAATTTCGCGGAGGAAGTTGTTTGAAGCAACATTATCCGCATCAAAAATACAGATAGAATCGAATTTTTCATCCATATTATATATTTTTTCAAACATCCACTCAAGAGCGTGACCTTTACCGCGGAGCTGAGTGTTAAACCGTTCAAATACCTCAGCACCTGCCTCAGCGGCATATTTGGCTGTGTTATCCGTGCAGTTATCGGCAATTACAAAAATTTTATATTTATCATCATCATAGTCGAGTTTTTTGAGACTCTCTACCATATATTTTATAACTGCCTCTTCGTTATGAGCGGCAACTACAAGGGCATAGCGACGGTCACGGACGTCAACATCGGGCAAAGGCTTTTTGGGTATCCACGCAAAAAGGGAAACACCAAAATAATAAAGACCCAACAAACCGGCAAAAACTTGAATGATAATACTCATGACATACATTAAATTACTTCCGAAATCCATTTTTTATCCTCGCTTTCTAAAATGTTATGTAAATTTATTTGTGAAAAAATCACAAACAAATTTAACCATCACTATATATAATACACTAAAAATTTAAAAAAATCAAGTGTTTTAATAAAAATTTTATATTTTTATCAAAAATTCTTTACAAACGGGAAATAAATAGTGTATAATATATGTATAAGCACTTTATATTACAATAATAATTCACATTTTTGTGAAATATAATTAATTTTTTTTACAAAGGATTGTTAGAAATGGCTAAAAATAAAACCACCTCCTTATATGCCTGCCGCGAATGTGGGTTTACTTCGTCAAAATGGCTGGGTAAATGCACCAACTGCGGTAGCTGGAACTCTATGTACGAGGAAACAGTTGTGATAAATAAAAACGAACGCAGTCGCGAGCCTGTAGAAATTAAAGAGCTTTCTCAGGTGGTAATCAGAGAAGAAAACAGAGTTACCTCGGGGATTGAAGAATTCGACAGAATTTTAGGCGGCGGTCTGGTGGAAGGGTCGCTGGTGCTTGTGGGCGGAGACCCGGGTATAGGAAAATCTACGTTGATACTTCAGGCGGCAAAATCCTTTTCGGATAAGAAAAAGGTACTCTATGTATCGGGCGAGGAATCGGAAATCCAGATAAAAATGCGTGCCGACAGGCTCGGTATAAATGGTGAGGGACTTTTATTTTTAGGACACACCAATATAGATGACGTGATAAGTCTGGCAAAAAGCTCAGGCTGTGAAATTTTGATTATAGATTCCATTCAGACTATGGAAACGGAAAATTCAAATGGCCTTGCCGGTAGTGTATCCCAGGTGAGAGAATGCTGTATGCTTCTGATGGAGATGGCTAAAAAAAGCGGAATTTCCGTTTTGGTGATAGGACACGTGACGAAAGAAGGCAGCATTGCAGGACCGAAAATACTTGAACATATGGTGGACTGTGTGCTTTATTTTGAAGGCGAAAAGCTTCGCAGCTACAGAATGCTGAGAGCGGTAAAAAACCGATTTGGCTCAACCAATGAGGTGGGAGTTTTTGAAATGACGGGTCAGGGGCTGCGTCAGGTGACAGACCCATCTATGCTGATGCTCTCGGGAAGAAGAGAAAAAACAGCCGGTTCGGCTATTCTTTGTACCATTGAAGGCACAAGACCCATAATGGCAGAAATTCAGGCACTTGTTACGCCGACAGGGTTTGGAAATCCAAGACGAATGGTGGCGGGACTTGATTATAACAGAACTGTTATGCTTATGGCGGTTATGGAAAAAAATCTGCGTTTGAGCCTGCAAAATCAGGATATTTATATAAATATAGCCGGCGGCATGCGTGTGGTGGAAACTGTTGCCGATTTGCCGTTGGTGGTGGCTGTTATTTCGGGACTAAAAAACAAACCCGTTAACTACAGCTTTGCTTTTGCGGGAGAAATCGGACTGACGGGAGAGCTAAGGTTTGTAACACAGATAGAAAAACGGTTGGCAGAATTTGAAAAAATGGGCTTTAAGAAATGCTTGATACCGCGTGCCAATAAGAAAAACAGCTATAAAGGAAGCATGGAGCTTTATTATATAGACAGCATCGCGGAGCTTACGTCAATGGGAGGTGAAATATTTGGACCGCTTGGAAATTAATTCGGCAGCTAAAATCAATTTAACACTTGATGTACTAAGAAAACGTGAGGATGGGTTTCATGATGTAAAAATGATAATGCAAACAGTAAATCTTTGCGATACGATAAATATTGATTTGACAGGTTCCGGGATTTCAGTAACTACCAATTTAAGCTATCTGCCTAAAGACGAAGGGAATATTGCATATAAGGCGGCGGCAAGGTTTTTTGAAATTATAGGTGAAAAAGGCGGAGTGAATATTTCAATTACCAAAAGAATACCCGTAGCGGCAGGGTTGGCGGGCGGTAGCGGTAATGCGGCAGCTGTCCTGAAAGGGCTTAATACTCTCTATGGTAATGCGTTGAATGATGAGGAACTGCTGGTACTTGGAGGTGAAATCGGCTCCGATGTGCCATATTGCATAAAAGGCGGTACTATGCTTGCCGAAGGCAGGGGAGAAATTTTATCGCCACTTCCGCAGATGCCGAAAAGCATATTTTTATTGGCAAAGCCTGCTGTTAATATTTCAACACAATGGGTATATCAAAACCTGGATTTGAAAAACGTAAAGGAGCATCCCGATACGGCGGGATGTATTAATGCCCTTGAAAAAAACGATTTAAAAGGAGTTGCCGTCCGTATGTTTAATGTGCTTGAAACGGTAACGTTGACACAATATCCCGTTGTTGACCATATTAAAAAGATAATGATAGATTTCGGTGCGATGGGTAGTGTTATGAGCGGTAGCGGACCTACCGTTTTCGGAATGTTTGATGATGAGGAGAGAGCAAGAAGGGCTGAAACAGACCTTCGGGAGCTGACGAACGATGTTTATTTGGTGCATACAGTTTAAGGGGAGGTGTAATAAAATTGAGTGATACAACTATAAGACAACCGCTGAGTGATATAATATGTGAGACGTTACGCCGTGATATATTAAACGGAGTCCTGAAACCGGGCGAAAGACTTATGGAAATACATTACGCACAGAAAATGGGCGTTAGCCGAACACCCTTTAGGGAAGCGGTACGCAAGTTAGAGCTGGAAGGGCTTGTGACGGTACTGCCGAGACGGGGCGCTCATGTAAGCTTGCTGTCTAAGCGGGATATTAACGAGGTGCTGGATATAAGAAGCGCCCTCGATATGCTGGCGGTGGAGCTGTTTATAGAGAATGCCAAACCGGCGGAAAAGGAAAAGCTGCGACAGCTGGCGGAAAGCTTCGACAGCGCGGTAGAGGCGGAGGATATAAATTCTGAAATTAAATTTGACGTGGAGTTCCATGAGTATATATATGCAAAATCCCGCAATGAAAGATTGCTGCAGTTATATTGGGGATTTAAAGACCAGCTTTACAGATATAGAGCCCTGTATCTGAAAACCACCTTCCACAGCGAAGCTATATCGGTGGAGCATCGGAAAATTATTGAAGCCATATTCGCCTGTGACGTGGAAATGGCAAGAGAAATCTCCAAGCTACATACCGTAAATCAAAAGAACAGCCTTAAAATAAAATAACCGAAGCAAAAAGAGGAAGCGGGTCGGCGAAAAGGGTTTGATACCGGCGGAAATTATATCCAAAAGCAATGAAATAAAACATTTATTGCAGGGTGTATCAATGCCTTTGGTGTCAGTTTTGTTTTTAACTGTATTCTTTCATTGTTGTAAAAATAGATGTATTCATCTATGATGAGACGAGCCGCATCATAAGTTTTTAATTTTACTTTGTAAATACATTCTGTTTTGAGAACTGAGAAGAAGTTTTCAGCTAAAGCATTGTCATATAGCTTTCCCTTTCCTTAACATTAATGGCGTTATATTATATGATTTAGTTAGCTTGAAATATGAAAGCCTTGGTCACTGTGGAGTTGCAGCTTTGCAGTGACTTTCCCTTTTTTTGCCTCCCGGATTGTTTGCAGTACAAGCTTTATGTTTTGTTCTGTTCCGGTTTTGCAGGATACAATACTATTGCCAGATAAATCTCTAACAATCAATAAATACAAGGTTCCTTGTGATGCTTTAATGTATGAAATGTCTGTAACTTTCGGACGTAAAAATACCTCCTATGGTTTTTGTTTCATTATACCATAGGAGGCTCTTTTTTCTATTACCCGTTTTTACTGGTTCTGTTCAAATGCGTGACCTTTTTATTTGGTTGTACTGCCGAAACCGCCGTTGCGGATTTCGGTGGCATCGTCATCAAGGGTGATGCCGTATTGAACGAAAATACCTTGTATAAAGCCTTCGCCGCTGTTTACGGTAACGGTTTTATTCTCAAGAGAGCTGTTGGTTATTTTGACAAAAATATGTCCTTCGTTATTGGAATAAAAATAGTCACTGTCTATTATGCCGACTGTGTTGTTCAGCCCTAAACGGAATTTAAAACCGAGACCGCTTCGGGGATAAAGCTTAAGGACCCAACCGTCATTTATTTCTACTCTTATACCTGTAGGTATTTTAATGGTTTCGCCGGGTTTTAAGGTAAAGCCTACGGGAGCAAAAAAATCATATCCTGCGGAGCCGGAGGTCGCCCTTTTGGGTAGGAATATATTTTCATATACGGCTTCGGGATTTTCTATGCCTTCTGCATCCAACAGAAAGCGGCGGAGGGAGACCTTATGAAACTTTGCTATTCTTTCCATTATGGTCACCTCATATAATTCTGTAAAGCTCAGCGGCACCATCTTTTGTGACATGCTCGGCTACGTTTAAAATCTCTGCCCGGACGGTTTTATCACCAAAAGAAAGCTCGATAATATCACCGACCTTGACTCTGTCACCTGCTTTGGCAATCTTGCCGTTGAGACTGATTCTGCCGCCGTCACAAGCTTCATTTGCTACGCTTCGCCTTTTGATAAGGCGAGATACTTTTAAAAATTTATCTATTCTCATAATATTCTCCATAATCAAAAAAACAGAAGCGACCGTCAAAATATACGGTCGCAATCTATCCGTTGTTTGCATTAATTACTTTCCGGCAACTTTGCTCTTTAAAGCACTGCTGATTTTGAAAGAAGGTACCTTCGCAGCAGGAATTTTTATCGTTTCCTTTGTTCTGGGATTGATACCGGTTCTTGCAGCACGTGTCTTTGTTTCGAATGTACCGAAGCCAACTAAAGAAATCTTTTCGCCTGCAACGAGTGCATCTTCAATAGAAGAAATAACGGCATTTAAAGCTGTTTCAGCATCTTTCTTTGTAAGATTAGCTTTACCTGCAACTTTTGCTACTAAATCTGCCTTATTCATGGGATTCTCCTCCTTTTTTTATTTGTTACTTATATATTCGCTGTCCGCCTTCAAAAATCCTTCTTTTCCTTCATTTTTTCAAGAAAATCGTCATTTTATACGGAACTGAGCGAGTATTTTATAGAAATTGCACAATAAAGTGTGTATTTTTAACTGTTTTTAGCTTTTTCCCAATATATATCAAGCTCGCTTAAAGACATTTCTTCGGGACTTTTTCCCTGAGCTTTTATAAGCTTTTCCATTTTATCAAATCTGCCTATGAATTTATCCGTAGCGGCTGAAAGGGCCAGCTCGGGATTTATTTTTAAAAGTCTTGCTACGTTGACGGCGGCAAAAAGCATATCGCCTGTTTCCTCAAATACATCCTCGGCGGTTTTGCTCTCGGCGGCTTCAAGGACCTCATTTACCTCTTCGTTCACTTTAAAGGCGGCTTCTGAGGCGGTATCCCAGTCAAAATTAACCTTTGCGGCCTTTGCCTGAACCTTACAGGCGCGAAGAAGTGACGGCATAGCGCCGGCAATATCGCGCATAGAATCTGCCGTGGAGGTTATTTCTCTGTCGCGGCGTTTGATTTTGTCCCAATTTTCGAGAACCTCATCTGAGGTGTTTGCAACAGCATCGGCAAAAACATGGGGATGGCGGTGAATCATTTTCTCTGATACCAGACTTATGACATCAGAAATATCAAAGCTTTTTTCTTCGGAAGCGATTTCCGCTATCATCACAACCTGAAGGAGAAGGTCGCCTAATTCATCTGCCAGCTTCATACCGCCCGCATCGCAGGCATCTATTACCTCATAGCTTTCCTCAAGAACATAATTCTTTAAAGAAGCTATGGTTTGTTCCCTGTCCCAGGGGCAGCCGTGGTCACTGCGGAGAGTTTTTACAATATCACAAAAATCATCAAATGTGTATTTCATAGTTATCCTCATTTCATAAGTTTCATTTTCGTAAGTATTCCTGCAATTAAATCACCTTTGGGTAAAATTTTTATATCTTTTCTTGTGATACCGCCTATGGCAAGAAGAGTCAGAAGATAGCATATAACCGAAATACCGCCGCTGATTGCAAGAGCTATTATAATACCAATCTTGGAGACCGCAAGGGGAGCGACAAGACCGTACACAAAGAAAGCGGCAGCTGCCATTACAATACCCGATATAATGGGTTTCGCCCAAAAAGCAAAATTGATTTCTGCTTTGGTGATTTTACAAACGTATATTAAATTAAGAAGCATATAAATAAAATAGCATAAATCCGTACCGATGGGAGCACCGTTTATATTTATGGCAGGGTTGCTCACCAACAGATTATTTACAATAACCTTTGCTATACCGCCGAAGGCAATGTTTATTACAGGAATATTAACATGACCCGTCGCCTGCAAAATGGCATTGGAAACCAGAACCAGAGATACAAACAAAACAGCGGGAGAGATAAGGGTCAACAGCGTTGCGGCATCATTTGTGCCAAAAAGCAGGTTTAATATAGGTGTTGCAAGGACGCCAAGCCCAACACAGCAGGGAACCGAGAAAAGAACGGTTGTCCTTAAGGATTGAGTCGTGGTAATACGCACAGTATCACGGTCGCCTGCGGCAAAGGAACGGGAAATCGCTGGTACAAGAGCCATACATAGGGACATCACGAGTGTTGGCGGGAAGTTGTAAAGAACTACTGCCTTACCCGTATACATACCGTAAAGAGCAACGGGAGTATCGTGCAGAAATTCAGCAATTTTTGTAAGATTTCTGCCTATCATAATATAGTCAATCATATTGGTAAGAGTGAAAACGGAAGCGCTTATGGTTACGGGAACAGCTATTTTCACAAGCTCGCCAATCAGACTTTTATAGCTCCGGGGCTGTGGCGAAAGGGCAATATTTTCATAAATATGTTTTTTTCGGGCAAAATGAATTGCCATCAGTATAATGAAGCTGAGAAGTGTTCCCAGGGTAACACCGGAAATAGCACCCGCCGAAGCAACAGGCAGCCCCTTTGAAATCAGAAAATATGCGGCAGCAAATCCGATAACAAGCTTTGCAAAAGCTTCTACCACCTCGCTTACGGCAGTAGGCAACATATCGGACATTCCCTGGAAAAAGCCTCTGTATACTGACATAAGAGAAACAAACAATATTGCAGGAGCAATAGCTTTTATGGCAATGTTTGAATCAAGATATTTGGTGGTGGCGGCAAGAGAATCCGCACCAAAAAACAGTACACAGCTGCCTGATAACCCTATAACAAGAAAAATTATATAGGCAATGGAAAAAATACGCTTAACTTCCTTGTAATTACTTAAGCTTGATGCGCCGGACACCATTTTGGAAACAGCAACGGGCAGTCCTGCTGTTGCAATTACAAATAGCCCTGAATAAATGCTGTAGGCGGCGTTAAAATATCCCATACCTTCATTCCCCAGAAGATTGGCAAGAGGGATTTTAAAGGCGGCACCTATAATCTTTACAAGTAAATTCGCCAGAAGTAAAATAAGTGACCCTTTTATAAGGGATTGACCGTGATTTCTCATGACTTAAGCTCCATTCGTTATTTTTTTATTGACCCTGTATATTCAGAGGGAGTAATTCCGTAATACTTTTTGAACTGCTTTGAAAAATAATGAATCCCGTTAAACCCAAGCATTTCGGAAATCTGTGTAAAGGTATATCTGCCTGTACGGATATAATCCTTCGCTTTTTCAAGCTTTTGGTGAGTTATGTATTCTACAAGGGTTTTGCCCGTGCAGTTTTTAAACAGCGTTGAAAGATAGGAAGCGTTTACGGGAATTGACGCGGCAATTTTAGAAACAGAAAGCTTCTCGTTTAAATTCTTTCTGACATATTCCGTAACCCTTTGACAAATATCGTTTTCAATCTGATATTTGGCGCTAACATCTGCTTTTGTGAGAATGCTCTCAAGACTGCGCATACGTAAAAGACGGATAACGGTTTCTTTAAACAGACAAAGTATCATATCGTCACTGTATATATTATGATTTTCATATTCGGTTATGATTTTTTCCATTAGTCTTTTAATTTCACTGTCCGCATGGAAAATCACACCCTCAAAGGTTGCTGTATCATCAAAATCCATACTGAAGCTGACGGTAAGATAACGGACAGCCTCCTGACCATCAGAATACTGACGGTGAAAGCTGTGGGGTGTAAATATCATCATATCGCCGGGAGAAAGCCTGAAAGCTTCGCCGTTTATTTCATTATACATAATTCCTGTATCTGCATAGGTGAATTCCCACATTTCGTGTTCCTCGCCTTTGAAATTAAAGTCCAGCTCCTTTTCGTGATATAAAAGGGTATATATTTTATCAACACTCAGCTTCGGGATTATTCCGGTGGGACGGTTGCGTGGCTCGATGCTGATATATGTGGGCTTGTCATTATCCGCAGATACGGAAATAACAGCCTTATCGAGCAGAGGCACAACGTAATAGTATATGCCGGGGGTTATAATAACGGGTTTATCCAACAGGAAGGTCCTGAGCTTTTCGGGAGAGCTTCCTATATATAGTATGGCGATTCCGCTGAAAATATCCACTAAGGTATGGGATAAAGGGTTTACATATAAGCCTTCAGGACGCTGAGCCTGTATTTCACGTTGTTTTATAAGCACAAACCCATAGTTTGCCGGAGAGAAGCTTTTTTCGGGATGGATTTTGCCAAAAGGCATAAATGAAGAATGTGTTAAGTTTTCAATCATATCCCGACCCTCCTATTATGTGTATATCTATATTTTATCACAAAGCATAGGGGTTTGTAAAGGGATACACAAGAAAAATATAAAAATTAATAAAATTTTTACAAATACAAATCGGAACATCTGTGATATGATGTAGTTATGAGGAAAATGGACTCAGACAGTACACAGCACCAACGAGGTGGTTATATTAAATATAATTTTTAAATTATGCGAAAGGGGAAACAGACAATGGTAAAATTCGGAACAGGTGGCTGGAGAGCTATAATAGCTGATGAATTTACAAAAACTAATATACAGCTTTTGGCACAGGGACTGGCAAATAAAATGAAAAGGGAGAAGGCAGAAGAATTAGTTATAGGATATGACAGAAGATTTATGTCGGATATAGGTGCAAAATGGGCGGCAGAGGTATTGGCGGCAAACGGAATAAAGGTTATGTTTGTGGCACAGAATGCGCCTACACCTCTTATTATGTTTGCGGTTAAAGAATACGGCTGTAAATACGGTATGGCGGTAACTGCCAGCCATAATCCCGCTGAATATAACGGCATAAAGGTGTTTACGGAAGGCGGCAGAGATGCCGATGAGAAGGTGACGCAGCTTTTGGAGCAGGAAATCGAAAAGGTGACAGTCGTAAAGGCGGTGGACTTCGATAAAGCGAAAGAAGAAGGCAGTATTAAAATTATAGAACCCTTCAATGATTATATAGACAGCATTCTCAATATGATAGATTTGGGA
>JAZSKI010000079.1:0-13390 GCA_045534775.1 Clostridia bacterium
TGCCCCCTTTGGCCACTCGGGAACTCTCCCAAATATTAAGGGTAAGTTTTGCTTACCCTTTTCTGGAGCTGGTGATGGGACTCGAACCCGCGACCTGCTGATTACAAATCAGCTGCTCTACCAATTGAGCTACACCAGCATTTTCGCTTAAGCGACTATATTATTATACTACATTTAAAACCGTTTGTCAAGGCTTTTTTCAAAGTTTTTTATTTTTCCTTAATTTTTTACAAATTTTCTACACCAGCGGAGTTATCAGCCGCCAGAAAGCTTCTTTAATTTTTTGCAATTTACTTCTTCTCTTAAATTCTTCAGGATTTATTTCTGCCGAATATGTCATATCATCAAAAAAGGTAGCTCTGTTTTCCCCGGCAAAGGTCTCATCATAAACCACCGTATTCATCTCGAAATTAAGCTTAAGGGAACGTATATCGAAATTCGCCGTACCCACAGAGGTTACAAAATCGTCTGCCACTATTGTTTTGGCATGGATAAAGCCTTTGTACATAAAAACCCTTACTCCCGATTTCAAAAGCTCTTCCACGTGAGACAAGGTCGCATAATAGACAAATTTTTTATCAGGCACGCCCGGTATCATTATTCTTACATCAACCCCCGAAGCCGCTGCTATACGTAAAGATGACATAAGAAGCTCATCGGGAGCAAAGTAGGGGGTCTGGATATAGATATATTTTTTTGCAGATATAATCAGCTTTGCGTAAAAATCCTGTATCAGGGTATAATTTTTATCCGGTCCGTCCGACAGTATCTGTACGCCCATATCCCCTTTTTCTTCAGGTACTTTAAAAAATTTTTCTATACTTGCTTTATCCTCCGTGTTGCAGGCATAAATATTTTTCCTGTCTTGTCTCTGGAGGTAGATCCAATCCTTTAAAAACTGTAGCTGCAGCGCCTGAACTGCCGTTCCCGTAATTTTAACTGAGGTATCCCGCCACGGGGTCACAAGCGGGTCTTTCCCCAAATAATCGTCACCGATATTTATTCCGCCCGTATAGGCGATTTTTCCGTCAATTATCACCATTTTTCTGTGCATCCGATAATTAGCCTGTATCAGCGTATTATAGAGAGAGGGCAAAAAGGGATAAACCTTTCCGCCTGCCGCTATCAGCTTTTTAAAATGGGATTTCCTGACATAAAGAATCCCAAGCCTGTCATAAATCAGTCGCACCTCGATGCCCTGTTTTGCCTTTTCCGTCAAAAGCTCCACAAGTCTTTTCCCGCTGCTATCTTTTGTTTTTATGATGAAATACAAAATATTTATGCTTTCCTCGGCATTTTTAATATCTTCAAAGAGGCAGGCATATTTGTCTTTTGCTGTTGTAAGAAGAGTGACTTTATTATCGCTTGTATAAACGCTTGCGGCGTTTTTCGCATTAAGGGTAATCAGATCACCGCAGGCCGCCGTCATTGCTTCATTAAACCCCAATTTTTCCGCTTCTATACGCTTTATATTGCCTTTCAGAAACTCGTTGTATGAAAAATCCAGGATTTCGGCGTTGTATTTTTTTGAGAAAATTTTATATTTCGCCGTGCTCCCAAAGAAAAAATAAAATAAAAGTCCAACAAAGGGCAGGAACACAAACACCGTTATCCATCCGATTGTGACGCTTATTTCTTTTTTATCTGCAAACAAAATTGATATAACCGATACCAGATTTATCATATATGCAACCGCAAACATAATCCAATATATATTCATTTTACCTCGCTATTCTGTCAGAAGGGGCAAAAAAATCCGCCGAAAAACCGGCGGATTTTTATTATTATCTTTCACTGATTATTTTTTGTGTTATCTGAGGAGGCGCCTGTTCATATCTTTCAAAGGTAAAGGTATAGCTTCCTCTGCCCTGAGTCATTGAACGCAGGTCAATGGCATATTTAAACATTTCGCTGGTAGGTACTTCGGCAATAATCTTGTTAGGTTCAATACCAAGCACTCTGCCGCGGCGTTTGTTAATATCGCCCATAACGTCGCCTGTGTATTCATCAGGAATATTAACCTCCAGATGTCCGATAGGTTCAAGGAGTATTGGACCTGCATTTATAAGCTCTTTAAACGCCAGATGAGCCGCCATTTTAAAAGCCATTTCCGAAGAGTCAACATCGTGATACGAACCGTCATACAAGGTAGCCTTAACGCCTACAACTCTGTAGCCCGCCTGGATACCTTCAGAAACCATCTCCTGTAAGCCTTTTTCTACAGCCGGATGGTAGTTTTTCGGTACACTACCTCCGAAAATACGTTCTTCAAAAACAAGATTTTCTTCCGGGCTGGGTTCAAATTCAATTTTAACGTGACCGTACTGACCATGACCGCCGGATTGTTTCTTGTGTTTACCTTCTGCCTGTATCTTCTTGGTTATAGTCTCACGGTAAGTAACCTTAGGCTCTTCCAGCTCAACCTCTGTACCCAAAGCTTTAAGTCTGCTTACAAGCAAATCAAGATGCTGGTCGCCGAGACCTGAAACAAGAAGCTGTTTAATTTCAGGGTTATTCTCAAATTTAATGGTTCTGTCCTCTTCAGCAAGCTTATGCAGACCTGCGCTGATTTTATCCTCGTCGCCTCTGTTTTTAGCCTTGAATGCCATTGTATAAACTGCCGGCGGGAATTCAACTGCTTCAAAGGTATAGGGTTTATTTGGTGTTGAAAAAGCATCGCCCGTAGATGTGGATGCAAGCTTCGCAACCGCACAAATATCACCTGCATACGCAGTATCTATATCTATTTTTTCTTTTCCGCACATAGTCATAACCGCGCCGATTTTTTCGGTTACAAGCGTGTTGGCATTATATACGGAACTATTTTTCTCAAGTTTACCTGCAAATATACGGATTAAAGACAATTTTCCTACAAAGGGGTCATTTATAGTCTTAAACACAACCGCCGCAAGGGGTGCATCATTTTCAGGTACCAGCTCGCATAAATCATCACCAAGCATAGCTGTTTTAGGCATAACCTCAGCAGGTGACGGAGCATAAGCCACCAAAGCATCCATAAGACCGTCGACACCCTTGTTCTGTAATACGCTTCCGCACATTACCGGGAAGAGGTTACGACTTGCCATCGCATTTGCCGTACCACGTTTCATATCCTCATAGGTGAAGGGCTGGTCAGAGAAGAATTTATCAAGCAATTCCTCGTCAGCTTCAGCAATAGCTTCACATAAGGTTCCTTTTGCATGCTGCAAATCTGCATAATATTCATCGGGAACGTCTGCGCTGCGGACTTTATCCCCTTCAAACATATAGGCTTTGTTTTCGATTATATCTATGTAACCAACATAGCTTTCACCCTCCTTGATGGGAAGATGGATGGGTACAACCTTACTGCCGAATTTCTCGTTAAGTTCGCCTAAAACCTTATCAAAATCTGCGTTTTCGTGGTCCATTTTGTTTATGAAGAACATAACAGGCAACGAAGCTTTTTCTGCATTTTCAAAAGCCAGTTCTCCACCTACACGAATACCGGACTTGCCGCTTACAACGATAAGACCCGTATCACACGCTGAAATTGCGCTGTAGCCGTCGCCTACAAAATCGAAATATCCCGGAGTATCAACTATATTAAGCTTACAGCCCTTCCATTCAACAGCCGCAAGAGAAGTTCTTATTGACATAAGTCTTTTTGCTTCTTCACTATCATAATCGGATACGGTATTTCCGTCCTCTATACGTCCCATACGGGAAATAACACCTGTATTAAAAAGCATGGCTTCAACCAATGATGTTTTTCCGGCTTTGCTGTGTGCAAGTAATACAATGTTTCTTAATTTTTGACTTTCGTAGGTGTTCATTACAATCAACTCCAATTTCCATAATGGTATTTTACTAATATATAAAGTCCGTCAAATTTTATATATCATACTATTAATTATACCACATTTTCAGTTAATTGTATCTACCATTTTTGCACAATGTTCAAAAAGAATACTGTACAATTTATATAAAAATAATAAATATTAACGAAATTTACGGGGTTTATTTGTTAAAATCGTCTAAGTTCGTTTTTTTCTTCTTTTATAGCGGAACTGTTTTAAATATTCCTTATCCTCCGGAGTCAGCGGAGCTTTTCTGAGAAGGTCGGGGCGTTTCAGCCACGTACGATACAGCGACTGCTGTCTTTTCCACGCTTCAATATTATCGTGATGTCCCGACAGCAATATATCGGGGACTTTTTTCCCTGCTATTTCGTAAGGTCTTGTGTAGTTGGGATATTCCAGAAGCCCGTTAAAATGAGAATCATTGCTGTAGGCCTCCTCGCCGGGCAACACTCCGGGTATCATTCTTGATACGCTGTCAATAAGTGCCATAGCAGGGATTTCGCCGCCTGTCAGGACGTAATCGCCAATAGAAATTTCCATATCCACTACATCCTCAATAACTCTCTCGTCAACGCCCTCGTAATGACCGCATAAAATCACCATTTCAGTCAGCTTTGCCAGCTCCCTTACAAGCTGTTGGTCCAAAACCCTTCCCTGCGGTGACATATAAACCGTAAATATTTTTTTGCCGCCGCACGCATGCTTCCAGGCATCATAAATGGGCTGATAAGACATTACCAGCCCCATTCCGCCGCCATAGGCGTAATCATCTACCTTACGGTGTTTGTTCGCGGCAAAATCGCGAATATTCACATAATTAAACGACAGTAAATTACGTTGCGTTGCACGGGCAATTATGCTATCCCCCATAACGCCCTCGAACATATCGGGAAAAAGTGTCAATATGTTAAACCGCAATTTGTTTACACCTCCGCGTGTTCTTTAAGTAAATCTCTGATTTCCGTCAAAAGTGTTTCCTCAGCTGACGGTTCGGGAGCTTTTTCCGGCTCCGGTTCAGATTTTTTCTTCATTGACGTAAAGATTTTAACAAACACGAATACACATATTGCTATCAGCAAGAAATCGACTATATTCTGCAAAAACTGACCTATCTTAATCATAATCGGTTCTTCTGCACCCGTTTCGACAGCAAACGCAAGCGATGCCAAATCAATTTTGCCGGTAATCACGCTCAGTGCCGGCATTATCACATCATTTACCAGCGATGTTACAATTTTACCGAAAGCACCACCGATAATGACACCGACAGCCATATCAATTACATTTCCTTTAACTGCAAAATCTTTAAATTCTTTAATGAATCCCATTTTACACATCTCCTTTATAAAAATATTAATTAGCTATATACACTGTTCTGCTGCCGCCGTCCCATTCCACTACGGCATTTAACGCTTCGCCTACGGCACGCAACGGTACCATAGTTCTGCTGTTAATTATTTTAGGCGGAGCATCAAGAGCTATCACGTTACCGTTTTTAACCATCTGCGGATTATCAATCTGCATAGTCAGTACATCGCCCTGTTTTCTGATAATAATTTCGCGGGTTTCGGCAACCCATTCCACCTCGGCGCCGAGTCCGTTTGCCACCACTCTGACAGGTACCAGCGTTCTTCCGTTTTCAACAACGGGAGCTGTATCTGTAGCAACCGACTTACCGTTGATTACTATTGAAATATCGCGAGTTACCGTAATATTCAGAATTTTCTCCGCTACAACCAAACCGCCGAATTCAACTGCTACCTTCAGAGTATGATTACCCTCGGAAACATCTGCAAGTCCTCTGAATCTATAAGGAAGCTCTGTAGACGCACCCGCCCACACATCATCTATATAGTAGCAAACCTTCGGTTCTTCATCGCCGTAAATATGGACGTAAGTGCAAATTTCATTCTTTGCAGGTACGTGCTGATAATCCCCTCGTATCTCCTCAAAAGCTATAACATTTTCTTCTTTTCCGCTGTGGATAAACTGGGGATGAGATACCAGCTCCTTATACAGCCTTGCCATCTCCTCGTTGGTGCTGAAAGCATAGTCATTGTTTTCTGCCGTTATAACCTTGTCAAAATAAGCAATCAGCTTAACCTGCGGATATACCATAGGTACGTAATCATATAGCTTTTTCAGATGAATTTTTGCCCAGGGCGTATCGTATTCATCTACACTTCTTATGTAATGAGAAGCACCTGATTCTGAAATCATTATGGGTTTTCTGTCTCCGTATTTCTCCATAACCTCATTCAATGCCTTAACAGGGTCGGCATTTCTGCCTGACAAAAATACCACTTCATTGAATTTTTCATTTTCAGGCCAATCGTTTCTTCCCAGAAAATATTTTTGCATATAGAGAGATACTCCCACCCAGTCAACATATTCGTCACCGGGATAAAAATCATTCATTTCAATATCCCAAGCCGATACAGTATTTACGCTCCATACCATAGCCGTATTTGTAGTATATTGACGTGCCAGCTCGGCAACCGTTCTGAAAGCCGCTATATATTCCTGCGGATTTGCACGAACATTCCAGATATTGACCTCAGCACCAAATCTGATATATACAGGTACTGTATTATGACTTTCGATAAGCTTTAAAACACTTATAATATGGTCCGTCTGGTACGGAACCTCGCCTATCATATTACCCTCACCCGGCACATTCCACGCCAGCTCAATTGCCTGACCTTTTCTTTCAGCATCATTAAAGACCTTTTCAGCCCAGTCAAAGTTTCTGTTACCAAACTCCAGATACAGCAATATCATTGATTCACCGGGAGCTTTGTTTTCCTCCGGACTGTCTGAGGTAATCCCGAACATAACGCCTTTGTCAGGCTCCAGCTTCCCATGATTAGAAAATACGGGGGTTGTGGTTTCAGTAAACACCCTGACATCGTTTCTGTATTGCAGGACCTTAGCTTTACAGATTTTAACAGCATCGTCCCAGCCTAATTTTTCGGCATAAACGGCGTACCGTTCAAAATAATCTGCCGAAGTATTGTATTCACCTAATTTTTCATAAGCAATGGCAATTTGCTCCAACCGGGAACCTTTTACCTGTAATACTTGCTCATTTTCAGGCTCATTTGCCAATAAATCGAGAGTTTGCATTCCGTTTTCGATAATGCCCCATAAATCTCCCGATTCCAAAGCCGCCACATATCTGCCATTTGTTTTCCAGAAGGTTTTGGGAAGCTCGTATGCAGATACGTTTATGCCTAAAAATGCAAGAGACAAAACGAGTAATAATATTTTCTTCATTATCTCGCCTCTCCTTATAACTTTATATTCCGTTCTAATTATATCATAACATTTTACAAAAATCAACATTTTTGATTGACTTTTTTTTATATTGTGTTATAATTATATATGGAAATATTAAAAAACAGGAGATGTATCTGAAATGTATGAAGAAATAAGACGCTCTGCCGGCGTTGCCGTAACCGAGCTTATAGAGGCGGCACGCCTTCGGGCAGGAGATATTTTAGTGATAGGCTGTTCCTCCAGCGAGGTAGGCGGCGACAAAATAGGTACAAATTCCAGCGTAGAAATTGCAGAATGTATTTTTGCGGCTGTTTATCCCATTTTAAAAGAAAAAGGAATTTATCTTGCGGCGCAGTGCTGTGAGCATCTGAACCGTGCCATTATAATTGAAAAGGAGCTGTGCGACTTCTTAAGACTTGAAGAGGTTAACGTAGTCCCTCAGCCCAAAGCAGGCGGAAGCTTTGCCACTACCGCTTATAAGAGCTTTGACCACGCCGTAGCTGTAGAAGAAATAAAAGCCGATGCAGGTATTGATATAGGCGGAACCCTGATTGGTATGAACCTCAAAAAGGTAGCCGTGCCTGTCAGGCTTTCTGTGACTAAAATCGGCAAAGCAAATATAATCTGTGCCCGCCATCGTCCCAAATTTATCGGCGGTGAACGTGCGAATTATAACAGCGGTTTAATATAATTAAAGGAGTTTACGCAAATGACAACAACCAAAGAAAATAAGATGGGTACGGCACCAATGCTGAGGCTTATCCTTACTATGTCTTTGCCTGCTATGTTTTCTATGCTGATACAGGCACTTTATAATATTGTAGACAGCTATTTCGTAGCACAGCTCAGCGAATCGGCTCTTACTGCCGTTTCTCTTGCCTTCCCCATACAGATGCTTCTGGTATCGGTCGCTGTGGGCACTTCAATAGGTATAAACTCTCTTGTATCCCGCCGTCTCGGCGAAAAGAATTTTGAAGCCGCCGACAAAGCGGCAACTCACGGGCTTATGCTTTCAGCGGCATCGTGGCTTGTCTTCGCCGTAATCGGTGCTACCTGTATGAATTTATTTTTCGGTAGCTTTACAGACGATATAACTGTTGTTACCATGAGTGTTCAATATACCTCTGTAGTATTAATATTTTCTATGGGAAGCTTTATTGAAATTGCCGCTGAAAAGACCCTTCAGGCAACCGGCGATATGCTCCATCCTATGATATTTCAGCTTATAGGTGCAGTTATTAACATAATCCTCGACCCCATAATGATATTCGGGCTTTTCGGATTCCCTCAGCTCGGAATCCGCGGTGCCGCCATTGCTACGGTTACGGGTCAGATAATTGCCATGCTTTACAGTCTGTATGTAATGCTTGGCAAAAAACACGTTATAAAGGTATCCTTTAAAAGCTTCAGAATTGACCGTAAAATAATAGGTGATATTTACGCCGTAGGACTGCCTTCCATTATAATGCAGTCCATCGGTTCGGTAATGACAACAGCTTTAAATTCCATACTTATTGCCTTTTCCCAGTCAGCTGTATCTGTGTTTGGAATTTATTTTAAGCTGCAGTCTTTTATTTTTATGCCCGTATTCGGACTTACCCACGGGGTGATGCCCATAATGGGGTATAACTTCGGTGCAAGGAATAGAAAAAGACTGATGTCCGCACTTAAAATCGGCTCTTCCATAGCTTTTGTTATTATGATAGCGGGTACTTTGATTTTTTGGATATTTACCCGCGAGCTTTTAATGATATTCAATGCCTCCGATACTATGCTTTCAATAGGCGTTCCCGCACTTCGGATTATCTCTCTGTGCTTCCCTGCCGCGGCTCTTGGAATTATGTTTTCTTCCATGTTCCAGGCAATGGGTATGGGACTGTACAGTCTTGCGATTTCAGCCCTGCGTCAGCTGGTGCTGCTTGTGCCGTCTGCCTATATCTTCAGCAAATTCGCACTGAACCATGTATGGCTCTCTTTCCCCTTTGCGGAAGCGTTTTCACTGATAATCAGCATCTGTATGTTGCTCAGCATCTATAAGAAAAAAATCAAAGGCTTATATCCTGTTTTGGAGGGTTAATATGCTTGTTAAAAATGAAATATATGAAACAGAGATAACCTCATATTCCTCCGATGGCAGCGGTATTTGCCGAATAGACGGTATTGCGGTGTTTGTCCCCTTTACCGTAGCGGGCGATAAGCTTTTGGTCCGTATCGTAAAAACCTGCAAGACCTACGCCTACGGGAAAATCGAGAAACTTCTGTTACCTTCCGAAAATCGTGCCACCCCTCTTTGCCCTGTTTTCGGCAAATGTGGTGGTTGCTCTCTTATGCAGATGACTTATGAAGAACAGCTACGGTTTAAGCATACCTACGTCAGCGACTGCATAAAACGACTGGGCGGAATAGCTGCGGAGGTTCTGCCGCCGCTTAAATCCGATAAAATCTACGGTTACCGTAACAAGGTGCAAATCCCCGTGGGTATATCCGCTGAAGGCAAGGTAATAACCGGCTTTTATTCACAGAGAAGCCACAGGGTTATTCAATGCGAAGGCTGTTTGATACAAAATGAAATTTCTCAAAAAATAACAAAAATATTTTGCGATTGGATGGAAGAGTTTAATATTCTCCCCTATTGTGAAGAAACCCACAGCGGTCTGTTCAGACATATTTATGTGCGTTGCGGCGAAGGAACGGACGAAATTATGGCGGTTGCCGTTATAAATTCAAAAACCCTTCCCCACGGCGAAATCATTGCAGAAAGACTGAAATCGGCAGGGGTAACCTCTTTTTCATATAATATAAACAGAGAAAAAACCAATGTAATTTTAGGCAATAAAACCGTTAATATTTACGGCGGCGAAAAAATCAAAGATACCCTCTGCGGATTAACCTTTGAAATATCACCCGAAAGCTTTTATCAGGTCAATCACTCCCAGGCGGAAAGGCTTTATGAAACCGCCATCCGCTTTGCGGATATAACAAAAGAAGATTGTGTTCTGGATTTGTACTGCGGTACGGGAACCATTACCCTCTGCGCCGCAGTCTATGCAAAAAAAGCCGTAGGTATAGAAATAGTTCCCGAAGCTATAAGGGATGCAAAGGAAAATATGAGGCTCAACGATATCAACAACGCCGAATTTTACCTCGGCGATGCCGCCGAGGTAACAGCAAAGCTGTCAAAAGAAGGCGTAAAAGCAGATAAAATCATAGTAGATCCTCCAAGAAAAGGCTGTAGCCCCGAAACCCTGAAGCTGATTTCCCGTCTGTCCCCAAAGACTGTAGTCTACATCTCCTGCAACCCCGCAACCCTGGCAAGAGATTTGAAACTGATGAAGGAATACGGATATGATACTGAGATGGTCCAGCCTGTAGATATGTTCGTTCATTCAAGCCATGTGGAGTGTGTAGCTTTGCTTACGCTTTCTGAATATGGTTGCCGCGGCAAATCGGTTCATAAATAAATTTAAATAACAAATTTTTCTTACACCTTTGAAGTATTAAAAAATATTTTATACAAAAAATATTATTACAAAATATTTTGGAGGTGTAGCTGTGAAAAACAAACCTATCGGGATTAAGGATGAAACCGAGTATTTTGATAAGGATTTCAAAGCCTGCTCTGCTACTGATTGTACGGGGCTTATATATGCGGCGCCGGAGGACGATTCGGAGATAGAGTCTTATAAAGATGTTTACAACTACGGCGTCCCCGAAAAAGACAGAAAATAAACAATGACAAAGGGGCTGTGATAAAATTATAACAGAAAAATATACTTGAAGAGTGATTTTAGATATGGTCACAAAAATCAGGAAGCATTTTTCTTCTTCTCAGATAATAATATTTGGCTTTGCCGATGCAATCATATTAGGCGCAATTTTTTTAATGCTCCCGATATCATCGGCGAGAGGAAATAGACACCCTTATCAGCCCCGCTGTTTACATCGACATCTGCTGTTTTCGGTAACTCATTTCATTGTGTAGGGTTAAAACTGTGATCTAATATGAAACACCTCATAATGCGTAAGTATCACTCTATAAAAAACGATAATTTGATTTTATCATAAAATATGGTAAAATTAAGAAAAAATATGTCAGGAGAATGTTTATGAAAGTTTTAAAATTGTTTCCGGGAATTATATTATCTGTCAGTATTGCATTGCTTGCGTGCTTCATTGAAAGTCTTTTTCCCATTCATTTAATAGGGTCAGCAGTTATTGCAATGTTTGCAGGTATGATTATCAACAACTACATAAGGAATACAAAAGTTTTTGCTTCGGGACTTAAATTTACATCAAAGAAACTACTCAAATTTGCAATTATTCTGCTTGGATTATCGCTTAATATAACGACAATTCTCAATGTTGGCAAAATGTCACTTACGGTAATGGTATTTACATTATTGACCTGCTTTGGTGGCGGATATTTTATTGGAAGAGCATTGGGACTGAATTGGAAATTATCCAATCTCATTTCGGCAGGAACAGGTATCTGCGGAGGTTCCGCTATTGCCGCAATCGCACCAACCATTGATGCAGACGATAATGATATAGCCTATGCAATGTCTGCTACCTTTCTTTTCGATATGGCTATGATTATATTGTTCCCGATTATGGGCAGAGCACTTGGGATGACGGATCAGGCTTTCGGCATATGGGCAGGAACTGCAGTTAATGATACTTCATCCGTTGTTGCAACCGGATATGCTTTTTCAGAAGGTGCAGGAGATTTTGCAACTATGGTAAAGCTCACGCGGACGCTTGCCATTATTCCAACGGTTATCACCTTTGCATTTGTTCAGCTTAGGTTAAAACGCAAGGAAGCTGTTGCAAACAGCAAAAGTAGCAAAGAATTAAAAGCAAATTTCAGTATCAGAGAAATATTCCCTTGGTTTATTATTGGTTTTCTTGCAATGTCTGTTGTCGCAAGCATAGTTCCTCTTCCCCCTGCGATGATTAGCGGAACAAAAACATTAAGTAAGTTTTTAATGGTATGTGCGCTTGCTGCAATTGGACTTAATACTTCTTTTTCAAGTATGAAAAAAGCAGGTGCCCGTCCGATGATTCATGGTTTTATAATTTCAGCTTTAGTTGTTATTGTGGCTTTATGGGTAGAAATCGGAATGGGTATTGTTTAATAAAAAAATTGAATAAAACGGCGGAGCTTCAATGTTACCTGAACCGACATCTTTTTTAAATGTCCACATGTATGGAGTTATGGTTACTATAGGGATTTTATGCGCTTTTACGATTTTACTATGGCTTTGCAGAAAAAAACAAACAGATTCAAAGTTCGCAGCTTTTCTGTTTTACAATAGTCTTAGTTCAATTGCGGTGGGGTTTTGCTTTGTCTTCATTTGTAATCTTTCTTTTAATCGCAGCCTTTATAAGAAGCTCGTTAACATACAAAGGCGTTCAAGCCTTTTTAAAAGGCACTTGCCCATACATTGTTGCGTTAATATTATCAACCTTCATAATTTTAACGTTAAATACAATTTTTAGTTTTAAAAACATAGCATCAGATTTTTTTATTGATACAATAGGATTACTCATACTTGTAGTTTAATTTATACTAAAATTTATCTTAGTATAAATTATCCACAAAAAACTTCGCCTATATTGATGGTAGTGTTTTCTGCAATCCATGGAATGTTTTTATGTTCGATTTGAATAGGCGCAGTCGGTCTTTATTGACCGACTGTTTTTCATCTTAATAAAATCTTAATATAAATGCTCAACCATTAACACCATCTTAAAGGGCACTGTGATAAAATGATAATAGAAAAATATACTTGAAGGGTGATTTTAGATATGCTCACAAAAATTAGAAAGCATTTTTCTTCTTCTCAGATAATAATATTTGGCTTTGCCGGTGCAATCATATTAGGCGCAATTTTTTTAATGCTCCCGATATCATCGGCGAGAGGGAATATGACACCCTTATCAGACGCGCTGTTTACATCGACATCTGCTGTTTGTGTAACAGGTCTTGTGGTACATGATACCGCAACACATTGGTCAATGTTCGGGCAGTTCATAATCCTGATGCTGATACAGGTCGGAGGTCTTGGAATTGTAACATTGTCTGTTGCAATGGCAATGCTTGCCGGAAGAAAAATCGGTCTTATGCAAAGAAGCACCTTGCAGGATGCAATATCAGCTCCAAAGGTCGGAGGAATTGTAAAACTCACAGGATTTATATTGAAAACAGCTTTTTTAATAGAACTTATCGGTGCGATACTTCTTTCTACGGTATTTTGCAGAGAGTTTGG